>DBEZQF010000325.1:0-2985 GCA_048254795.1 Collinsella sp.
GTCGCCGGCCTGAGCGGCCTTCCACTGGCGCACGTAGCCCTCGGGCTCAACGTTGGCGAGACCCGGGACGGAACCGTCGGCGCCACCGAGGTAAGCGCCGTCGACAACAACCTCGTGACCGGTGAGGATGCTCATCGGATGACCGTTCTTCTCGTTCTCCTGAACGAGGTAGCGGAACGAGATATCATCGCCCGAGGAATCCTTGACGCCGGCCAGGACGCCCTCGGCGCCGAGCTTAGCAAGGAGCTTCCAGGGGAGCTTGGTGTGGACGCACACGGGGATGTCGTAGGCGAAGATAGGCAGGTCGAGCTCCTCGTGAAGGATGCGGAAGTGCTCCTCGACCTCGGTCATGCCCTGCAGGGCATAGAACGGGCAGGTGGCGACAAGCGCGTCGGCACCCAGCTCCTGAGCGACCTTACCGTGCTCGATCATGCGCTCGGTCTCGGTGTCGATGATGCCGACCAGAACAGGCACACGGTGATCAACGATGCGCACGGCCTCGGCGACAATCTGGCGACGGCGCTCGTCGGTGGAAAAGACGACCTCGCCCGAGGATCCCAGGAAGAACAGGCCATCGACGCCGGCATCGATCATACGGTTGATGCTGCGCTCAAAGGAAGCAACATCGAGCTGATGGTCTTCGGTATCGGGAACAACGACGGGAGGGATAACGCCGGTGAATTTCTGAGTTGCCACAAGAATCTCCTTAGTTGTCTGGCAGGCGGCCCTATGCCACCCACTCTTGTTGGCAGTGTCCAGGCCGTCTAGGCCAAAGAACACGGGTAGAACGTTTGGTTAAAAAAGTCGACGACTTCGTTTTCGAACGCATTGATGCGCTCGTGAGCGTATTTGGCATAGATGATATGCCTCCGGTCACACTCAAGACCGTTGAATACGGCGAACTGGCCCTTGGGGTCGCTCACGGCATCCATGAGCGATGTGCCCATGAGCACCGATCCGCACACCCGAGACGACAGAGCCTCAAGGCCACCGGGGATTGGATTGGCAACCGCCGTGCAGGCAAGGCCCCGCTCGTCCAGAGCGGAAACCGCCAGCGCGACGCCGCCGCCAAGGCCCTCGCCCCACGCAAAAATGCGATCGGGGTCCACGCCATCAAGATTGCGCGCGACCTTCGCCAACGCGCAGCCCCAACGGACGCGCTCGACAAAAGCGGGCGAAGCAATTCCCCGCTGCAGGTCGTCCGCACCAGCAACATCATCATCCAGTGCAAGCACGGCATATCCCATGGCGGCAAATCTCGTCATGTGATGCCAGCCGCGCACAGGCCGATCGATGTCGTGGAACATCAGGCACAGCGGCACGCGCTCAGATACTCGGGCACGACCAACAGGCTCAATCAAACGAGCGTGGACCGCATCGTCACCGAGTTCAAAGGAAACCTCCGAGTAACGGGCGCAGGGGTTAACAAAGTCAATCGCCGTAATGGCCAGGCCTTGAATCTCAAGATTCGAAGCGCATGTCCCTAAATCAGAAACATCTGCTTGGACATCACCGTGCCAGTCTCGATATTCTGCGAGCCTTGACGAAACCGTTCCAGCAATCCCCGCAAGCTCGGGGACAATCAGCTCATCGACATTGCTCTCGCACTTAGACATGAGCCTCCCCTCCTTCGCAGAAAAACGGAATGATCATGTCGTCAAAGTCCTGAATCTCCTCGTGGCCAAAGCCCTCAAAGAACTCGTGTCGCTTCTCGCAGGTCAGGTTGTTGTAGACCGCAAACTGCGTCGCCGGCGGACAGACGATATCAGCTGTGCCCGTGCCAAACAGAACGGGGCATTTGACCATAGGGGCAAAGTTCTTGGAATCGAAATACGCCAGTTTGGCATAGGCTTCGTCAATATGAGTCGAGTCCTCGTCAAACCAGCGCGACCAATAGCGCAGGCCCTCGTAGGCAATATCGTCGGCGTCCAGATCCCAAACCAGGCGGAAGTCCGATAAGAAGGGATAGAGGATGGCGGCGCGATTGATAAGCTCGCTGTTAAGCGCGCAGGTCGCAATACCCAAACCGCCACCCTGCGATGCACCGTTCACATACACGCGGGTAAGATCGATGCCCTCGAGCTCGCGAACGATACGGCACAGAATGCGGATATCCTGATGTAGGCGAACATAGTAGAGGTTGGCCGGGTCGCCGTCGATACCGGCGACGATATGGCCCGCGACCGTCGTACCCTCAAATCCACCAATGTCCTCGGAGGGGCCTCCTTGGCCAGGACAATCGAGAGCAATGAGCGCCATGCCCATGCCCGCAAACGACGCCTGCTCAAACCAGCTGCGGCTCGCACCCGGATATCCATGGAACTGAAGCACCAGCGGCACGGGCTCCTCCGAGACCGGCTTGAGGTACTTGGCATGCAGGCGTGCACCACACATGCCGGTATACCAGAGATCGAAAAACCGACAGGTCGCGGAATCCGCAACCGAAGCCGCCTCGATCACGTAGTCGAGCTCGACGGCCTCGGCCTCGGCCATGCGGTCCTTCCAAAAGAGATCGAAATCCGATGGACGGGGCATAGCGCCTCGATATTCACCAAATTGCTGTTGTAGCTCCTGAGCACTTGGCATGGCTCGTGAACCCAGCCTTTCGAAATCGCAACGGAGGTGCGCCCGGCAAGGGAACCGGGCGCACGGGAGGGAAAGCGAGGCTACTCGCCGAGCTTGGGATGCAGCAGCGACGGCGCAGCGCCGAGCAGCATCTTGGTGTAGGGGTCCTGAGGGTGCTGGAAGACCTGCTTGGCCTCGCCCTGCTCGACGATCTTGCCGCCATTCATAACGATGATGTCGTCAGAGATATAGCGGACCGTCTGGATGTCATGGCTGATGAACACCATGGCCAGGCCGAGCTCCTTCTTAAGGTCGGTCAGCAGGTTCAGAATCTGCGCGCGGACCGAAACGTCCAGAGCCGAGGTGGGCTCGTCGGCGATGATGGCATCGGGGTTCAGCGACAGGGCACGGGCAATTGCG
>DBEZQF010000326.1:0-6491 GCA_048254795.1 Collinsella sp.
TGATCTCTTCGTTCTCAGACATGAGACTCCTTCTTGGCCCTCTCGGGCATCATCGCCCCATTCGCGGGGCCCGTCGCGCACTCTTTGCGCTTTAAACATTCATGCCTCTCGGCAAAACGTCCATTAGTTTATGGTGTCGCCCGCTAATCTAGCTGCAGAATCTATGTGCACACATTAATGCGACATGTGCGACTCGCGACGAGCGTACACCAGCGACGTCGCGAACCCAACCACGGCAATTACAGCCGCCACACGCACGGCAGCTGCAAATCCAATCGCCTGGGCAACGTCCGTCGCAGCGCCAGCGACACCGGCAGTCGCCGCAGAACTCGAGAGCAGGCCGATAAACAGCGACGGGCCAAACGATGCGGCAATCATGTTCCACGTGTTGAGCAATGCCGTTCCGTGAGGATGCTCAGCGGCGGGCAGCGTCTCCAAGCCGGCCGTTTGCGAGGGGCTCAGCACCAAACCGACTCCGGCATACACCACAACGGTCAGCGCAACGACGACGCCGATGTTCATGCTTGCCGCCGTCATCGAGATGGCAGTCTGTCCCACGGCAATCAGGGCAAAGCCGACCGGCAGCAGCGGCCATGCGCCACGGGCGTCCATCACACGTCCGCCCACAATCGAGGTCACGGCGTTGCAGGCAATCGCCGGCAAAATGAGCAAGCCCGCAATAAGTGCGGTCATGCCGTATGCGCCCTCAAAATAGAGCGGCAACAAAACGCTCATCGAGAACGTCGTCATCATCGACACCACCACAAGCAGGCACGCAGGCCAAAAGCGAACGCTCGCCATGGGACGCACGTTAAGCACCGGATGTTCGAGCTTGAGCTGACGGGCGGCAAACAGGCCGAGCAGCACAATGGCGGCGAACAGCGCCACGATACCGGCAATCAGATTGGTCGAGAACTCGCCTACGGAATACACAAATGCCGTAATGCCGGCCGCGAGCAAAACAACCGACAGAATATCAAGCGTGGTGTTCGAACGCTCTCCGACATTCTGAACAAGCTTAACGCCCGCCGCTGCGACCGCAATGCCGCCCACCAGCGGCACTACGAACACCGCCCTCCAGCCAAACAACGTACACATAAGACCGCTGATCACGGGTCCAAACGCCGGCCCCAGCGTAATGCAGGCACCGCCCAGGCTCAGATACAGGCCGAGCTTCTCGCGGGGAGCGCATGACAGCACCACGTTCATCATGAGCGGGAACAAGATGCCCGATCCCGCAGCCTGCAAAATACGGCTTGGCAGCAAAACGCTAAACGACGGAGCGACCAGGCACAGGACTTCGCCGGCGACCATGCATCCGCATGCGAAAAACAGCAGCTTGCGCGTCGAGAAACGGCCGGACAGGAAGGCCATGATGGCCGTAAAGATCGACGTCACGATCATGTAGCCCGAAACGAGCCACTGCGCCGTGGTGGCACTCACCGAAAAGGCCGCCATAATGTCGTGCAACGCCACGTTAATGATGTTCTCGTTAAACGCGGCGACAAAGGCTGCAATATACATTACGGCGAGAAGCGCCGCAGTGGCCGATGGCGTTACTTGAACTTGTTGCTGAGATTTGCTCCCCATGCATTTCCTTCCTCTTGGAACGACAGTCGCATCGCCCCAGAGGAACAGTCCAGGGCGAAAAATGAGCCCTAGACTTACGCCAGACGCCGTACACGACGAGTCTGGCAACATGGTCCAACGTCGAAAGATTGTAACGCGGACGCACAGCTTTCCTTCCGCGCTATTATTAAAAGTCCACGAAAGCATAAGACATGAGGAGCCCGCCATGATCAAGCCCATCATGAAATCCGAGTTCTTTTTGCGCCTTCCTTCCGAAGACGCTGGACCCGACGACGCCGCGACCGGGCAGGACCTCCTGGATACGCTCAACGAACATGAGCACGAGTGCGTGGGCCTCGCCGCCAACATGATCGGCGTGCGCAAACGCATCATCTGCGTAAAGGACGGCACCAGGGCGCTGCTGATGTACAACCCTCAAATTCTTGAGCAGGTCAATGCCTATCAGACGAGCGAAGGATGCCTCTCGCTGGCCGGCGAGCGTCCCTGTACCCGATATCGCCGCATTAAGGTTGAGTATTTGGACGAGAACTTTGTCCGCCGCATCAAAAACTTCTCGGGCTACACCGCCGAGATCATCCAGCACGAAATCGACCACTGCAACGGAATCGTTATTTAGTTCCGCCGATTCAAGAAAGCTCCCCGCAGCAAAACAACTGCAGGGAGCTTTTCATAGTGCGGAGCTTCTATCCCACTAGTTCTGACGGTAGTGATCGAAGAAGTCGGCGAGGTCTTCGAGCGACTCTTTGAGCACTTCCATGCGCGGCAGGTACACGATGCGGAAGTGGTCGGGCTCGGCCCAGTTAAAGCCGCCGCCGCGCGTGATGAGGATCTTCTTCTCGTGCAGCAGGTCGAGGGCAAACTGCTCGTCATCGGTGATGTTGAACTTCTTAACATCCATCTTGGGGAAGATGTAGAACGCCGCGCGCGGCTTGACCACCGAGATGCCGTCGATCTTGTTGAGCGCCTCATACACAAAGTTGCGCTGCTCGTAGACACGACCGCCGGGACGGATGTAGTCGTTGACCGACTGATGGCCGCCGAGCGCCGTCTGGACGATCGACTGGGCCGGCACGTTGGAGCACAGGCGCATGTTAGAGAGCATGTTAACGCCCATGATGAAGTCGCTCATGCAGCGCTGGTTGCCCGAAAGCACCATCCAGCCAATGCGATAGCCCGCGATCATATGCGACTTGGACAGGCCGCTAAACGTAATGCAGGGCAGGTCGGGGGCGAGCGAGGCAATGGAGACGTGCTCGTAGCCGTCCATGCACAGACGGTCATAGATCTCATCGGCAAAGATCATGAGCTGGTGCCTGCGCGCAACCTCGACGATGCCCTCGAGCACCTCGCGCGGGTAGACCGAGCCCGTGGGGTTGTTGGGGTTGATGATGACGAGGGCCTTGGTCGCGCTCGTGATCTTGGACTCCATATCCTGCAGATCGGGATACCAATCGGCCTGCTCGTCGCACAGGTAGTGCACAGGATGGCCGCCGGCAAGGGTCGCGCACGCCGTCCACAGCGGGTAGTCGGGGCTGGGGATCAGGATCTCATCGCCGTTGTCGAGCAGCGCGTTCATCGAAAGCTGAATGAGCTCGGACACGCCGTTGCCCGTGTAGATGTGCTCCATCTGAACGTTGGGCAGGCCTTTGATCTGAGAGTACTGCATGATCGCCTTGCGCGCGGAGAACAGACCACGCGAGTTGGAATAGCCTTCGCAGTCGGGCAGCTGCTGGCGCATGTCCTTGATGACCTCGTCGGGCGTGCGGAAACCGAAGGGCGCCGGGTTGCCGATATTGAGCTTGAGGATGCGCTCGCCCTCGTCCTCCATACGGGCAGCCTCGTCGACGACGGGACCGCGCACGTCATACAGGACGTTATCAAGCTTGGTGGATTTAGAAAAAGTACGCATGGTGGTGCTCCTTGGAATTTGAGCTGAGGGATGGGGTTCGGGCTTGGAATCGTTGCGGGGTGATGATGCCTCGCCTTGATCGGCGTCGCCGGCAAGCAGCCAGGTAACATCGACCTCCAAAATACGGGCGAGCAGCTCAGCCACGTCGCGCCGCGGGATCGTCTTGCCGCTCACATATTGGCTCATCTGACTCTTGCCGAGTTTTTTGCCGAGCATCTCCGATGCGCGGATTACGTCCGACTGGCGAACGTCGCGATCGGACATAGTCTGTCGCAGGCGATCGCTAAACGTCTCTTGGGCCACAGGAACCTCCTTGCTGGCAAAGTTCAATTTATAGAACACGAATTGAACCTGAGTTCAATTTAGGCAGCAGTATAGCGCGGCACATTATCCGAAAGTTCAATTTCACAAGAAAATGTACCGAGCCTCGAGAATTGTCCCAAAGTAGACAACAGGTACGCGCTTTTAGAGATATTCAAGGAAACGAGCCGCCGCAAGCGAAACGTCAGCGGTGCGGTATATGGCGTTGATCTGCCGATGAGGATGTCCCTCGAGCGGGCGCACGGCAACATCGAACTGGCAGCGGCGCAAGATGAGCGCGGGAAGAATGCTCACACCCAAGCCGTCCTCGACCATAGCCATAATCGCATAGTCATCCCAAGTCGACAGTTTTGAGCGCACTGCCAGCCCCGCCCGACGGAACAGCGGCGTAATCTCATCATCGGTACCCCGTTCTAGCAGAATAAACTGCTCGTTGGCCAAATCGGCAAGGGAAACGACCTCCGCGGTGGCAAGCGAGGAGTCCGCTGGCACCACGGCCATCAACTCATCTTGCACCAACGGCCGCGACGCCATGCCGGCGCCGCGTGGTTCGCGCGGAATAAAGCCCAGGTCGCAGCGACCTTTCGCCACCCATTGCTCAATCTCGGAGTAATCACCCATCAGCAGCTCGTAATCGACGTCCGGGTGATCGGCGCGAAAGTGCGCAATCACCGGCGGCAGCACGTGGGTCGCCACGCTCGAAAACGTACCGATGCAGATTTTGCCGCGCATGAGCCCACGCATCTCATCAACCCGTCGCTGCAAGCGAGTGAATTCCTCACAGAGCGCCTCGACCGCCGGCATAACTTGCCGCCCATCGGCAGAAAGCACTACGCCCTCGCGGCTTCTATCAAGCACTTTAAAGCCCCAGTCGGCCTCAAGATCGGCCACCATACGGCTCACGCCCGACTGCGAATAGCTCAGCCGCTCGGCGGCGCGCGTAAAACTGCCGGCGCGCACGGTCTCGAGCAGGACCTGCATCTTTTGAACATTCGTTTCCACGGCACCCCTCCACATATGCATGAGCTTTTATCATGTTATCTATGCATTATATTCGCTTTTCTTCTAAAGCCAGTTCACCCATAGTGAACATGGTCGGATATAGAGGGGATGGAAGCGCATGAACAACGGGCTGTTTACGTACTTAGCAGCATTGCTATTGTTTGGCTCCAACGGCATCATCGCCGCCGCCATCGCGCTGCCGAGCTCCGATATCGTGCTACTGCGCACCTTTTTGGGCGCACTCTCGCTTGTCACCATCCTCGCCGTCACCCAACGCCATAAGCTGCAGGCGCCGTCCCGCCCCCGCGAAGCCGCAGCCCTCCTCCTCTCGGGAGCCGCGCTGGGCGCCAGCTGGATTTTTCTGTTCCGCGCCTACCAGACGATTGGCGTCGGCGTATCCTCGCTGCTGTACTACTGCGGCCCCATCATCGTCATGGCGCTCTCCCCGCTCATCTTTGGCGAAAAGCTGACCGGCAGCAAAATCGCCGGCTTTATCGCCGTCGCCTGCGGTGCTTTTCTCATTGCGGCACAAGGTCTAGGCGGCAATATGCCCATTGCGGGTATCGCTTGCGGCATCGCCTCGGCATTTTGCTATGCGCTGATGGTCATCGCCAGCAAGGGCGCGCCGCACATCGAGGGCCTCGAGAACTCCGCGCTCCAGGTGAGCGCCGCCTTTGTGACCACGCTGGTCCTCACGCTCATCACGCAGGGCGCCCCCTCGTTCCTGTCCGCCGGCGTCGCCGCCAATATTGATTGGCGCGCCGTCGTCATGCTCGGCGTCGTCAACACCGGCATCGGTTGCCTGCTCTACTTTAGTGCCGTCGCCAAGCTGCCCGTCCAGACCGTTGCGGTCGTCGGCTACCTCGAGCCGCTTTCGGCGGTCGTGTTCTCGGCCGTCCTTTTGGGCGAAGTCATAACACCGGTCCGCCTGATGGGCGCCGCGCTTATCATCGGCGGCGCGCTCTTTTGCGAATTCGCCGGCAAACGCGCAGGCGCCAAGGCTGGCATAGCCCAGACAGCACGTGCTTAAAAGCCCCTGCTTTGAAATGCTACCTGCGTACATAAATAATCCTCAGCTGGGGATTATTGTCTAAAACACCCCGATGTGCCAAACTGCTCTTATATGTATAAAGATGGCATAAAGGTCTACTGCTCCTTGCAGAGACCGGATGTCCAAGGGAGTCCACGTGGCACACAACAAACTGGAGGCAAGCCTCCAAGACCAGCGTAGTCAGAGCGGACATGGCGCCATCCCCCTCTCCGCTGGCATGCTGCTCGTAACGCTCGGCGTCGTATACGGCGACATCGGCACGAGCCCTATGTACACCATGAAATCAATCGTCGCCAACAACGGCGGCATCGGCACCGTCAGCGAGGACATGATTTTGGGCGCACTCTCGCTCGTCATCTGGACCATGACGCTCGTGACCACGGTCAAGTACGTGGTTATCGCCATGAAGGCCGATAACCACAACGAGGGCGGCATCTTCGCCCTGTTTAGCTTGGTGCGCAAAGTGGCGCCGTGGCTGATCCTTCCCGCCATGATCGGCGGCGCGGCGCTGCTCGCCGACGGCATCCTCACCCCCGCCGTCACGGTTACCACGGCCATCGAGGGCTTGCGCACTATCGAGTGGGGCCATGCGCTTTTGGGTGACGGCCAGACCAACGT
>DBEZQF010000327.1:0-2193 GCA_048254795.1 Collinsella sp.
GCCACCTGCACCTCGGAGCATTCGCGCAACCGCACCTTTGGCTACGAGTTTGCCCACGGCGTGTCGCTCGACGAGTACCAGACGCGCACGCATATGGTTGTCGAGGGCGCCGTCGCGGCCCGCAGCGTGAGCGAGCTTGCCCGTTCACTGGGCGTAGACATTCCGCTCACCTTTGCCGTGGAGCAAACGCTCTACAACGGTGTTACTTTGGATAGGGCGCTCGAGATTCTTACCGATCGCGTCCCTTCTCAAGAGTTCTACGGACTCACCGACTAGCGCAGAAAGGCTTCTACCATGGGTTCCATCAAAATCGCTCCGTCTGTCCTTTCGGCCGACATGGCCAACCTCAAGGGCGAACTCGACAAGATCGCCGGTGCCGACTACGTGCACTTCGACGTCATGGACGGCCACTTTACCGGCAACCTCACCTTTGGCGTCGACATCCTTAAGGCCGTCAAGCGCTCCACCGATGTACCGGTCGACGCACACCTGATGGTGTCGAACCCCGACGAGACGGTCGATTGGTACGCCGACGCCGGTGCCGACATGATCACCGTGCACTACGAGGCCTCCACGCACCTGCACCGCACGCTCACGCACCTGCAGCAGCGCGGCGTCAAGGCCGGCGTGGTGCTCAACCCCGCCACCCCCGTGTGCGTACTCGAGAGCATCATCGACGTTGTCGACATGGTGCTGCTGATGAGCGTGAACCCCGGCTTTGGCGGCCAGAGCTTTATCCCGGGCACTCTGCCTAAGCTGCACGAGCTTACGGCCATGTGCGAGCGCCACGGCGTGTCGCCCCTGATCGAGGTCGATGGCGGTATCTCTTCCAAGAACATCGCCGAGGTCGTCAAGGCCGGCGCCAACGTGCTCGTAGCCGGCTCCGCCGTATTTAAGTCCGAAGATCCCGCTGCCGAGGTTGCGCTGCTGCAGAAGCTGGGCAACGAGGCCGCACAGGAGGCATAAAACCTTATGACCGCAGGTCAAAACCGCATACCCGTGAATCTTGACTATGCCGCCTCGACGCCCATGCGCGCCGAGGCGCGCCTTGCGCAGCGCGAGTACGACGACAGCGAGCTTGCCGGCGTCAACCCCAACTCGCTGCATTCGCTCGGCCGCAAGGCCGCTGCACGCCTGGAAGTGGCGCGTCGCGAGATTGCCCGCAGCTTTGGCGCGCGCGTTCGCCCGTCCGAGATTGTTTTGACCAACGGCGGCACCGAAGCCAACCAGCTGGCGCTGCTCGGTCTTGCCGAGGGCGCTCGTCAGCGCGATCGCAAGCGTAACCGCGTGATCGTATCTGCCATCGAGCACGATTCGATTCTGGACAACCTGCCGCTGCTGCGTGCCGCCGGATTTACCGTCGACCTGGTGCAGCCCTGCCGCATGGGCTACATTGAGCCTGCCGCGCTTGTCGAGCTGCTAGGCGACGACGTGGCACTTGTAAGCATCATGGTTGCCAACAACGAGACCGGCGTGGTGCAGCCCATCCGCGAGCTTGCCGCGGCCGCGCATACCGTTGGCGCCCTGTTCCACACCGATGCCATCCAGGGGTATCTGCATATTCCGCTCGATGTCACCGAGCTGGGAGTTGACGCCATGACCGTTGCCGCGCACAAGATCGGTGGCCCCGTGGCATCCGGCGCGCTCTACCTTAAGAACCGCACGCCGCTGCGCCCGCGCATCTTTGGCGGCGGACAGGAGGCCGGTCGTCGTGCCGGCACGCAGGACCTGCGCACGCAGCTGGCCTTTGCCGCTGCCGCCCGCACGCTGGTGCCCCATGTGGCCCAGGAGCGTGCGACGCTGCAAACCCTTTCCGACAAGCTCTACGCCACGCTTACGGCCCACCCGCGCATTCACGCCACGATGGGCGACTACGCGCAGGCCGATCGTCTGCCGGGTATGGTTTCGATCTACGTCGACGGCATGGACTCCGAGGAGCTCATCATCATGCTCGACGCCGCCGGCTTTGAGGTGTCGGCAGGCTCGGCATGCTCGAGCGGCAGCATGGACCCGAGCCATGTTCTCAGCGCCATGGGCATTGGTCGCGAGCAAGCATTGGGCGCTCTGCGTATCTCGTTTGATGACCGTGTGAACCCTGTCGACCTGGACGAGTTTGCCCAGACGCTGCTCTCGATCGTGGGTGCCGCATGATCGTCGCCGAGCTTGAACGTGGGCTGCTGGCGCGCTACCCCA
>DBEZQF010000328.1:0-13547 GCA_048254795.1 Collinsella sp.
CCGACATCACGGGTAAGTTCACCTTTACCGTGACCGCCGACGAGGCAGGTGCCCCGATGCCCGAGCGCACGACCGTAACCAACGACGCAGCCGGTAACGTGGACTTTGGCAAGATCCACTTTACGCTCGAGGACCTCAACCACGCCCTGGGCGTGACGGATGATGCTTCTGACGACGCATCGAGCGACGCCGAAGCCAACACCGGTGAGGCCGAGGTTGACGCCGACGCTGCCGAGACCGATGAGTCCAACGACGAGTCCGATCCCGCAACCCCCACCGCTCCGCGCTCGCACACCTTTACCTATACGGTGACCGAGTCCGGTAGCGTCCCTGGCGTGACCAACGACCCCAACGCCACGCGCAAGGTTTCCTACACCGTGACTGACGACGGCGCCGGACATCTGAGTGTCGTGCGCAACGGCGACGACGGTGCGGACTTCACGTTCACCAACACCTACGTCGTGGCGCCCACCGACTCTTCCGTGACCGATCAGGTCAAGACGGTTAAGCGTCTGACCGGACGTGACCTTGCAACCGGCGAGTTCACGTTTGAACTGCTCGAGGACGGCGTGGTTGTCGCCAGCGGCACCAACGACGCCAACGGCAACGTTACGCTGAGCCCGATCCACTACGAGGCGCCCGGTACGCACACGTACACGCTGCGCGAGGCTCGCCCGAACGCGCTTAGCCTGTACAAGGGTGTCACCTATGACGGCACGACCTACACCGTCGTGACCACCGTCTCCGACAACGGCGACGGTACGCTGGCCGCGACGCACAAGCTCGAGGGAACCACCGAGTCGGCTGGCTTTACCAACAAGTATCACGCCATGCCCACGCAGGTCTCCATCGGCGCCATTAAGGTGCTCGAGGGACGCGAGCTCAAGAAGGACGAGTTTAGCTTTAAGCTCGTTGGCGAGGACATCGAGTCTACGGTTACCAACGATGCCGACGGCAAGATCAACTTCGACAAGTTCGAGTACGACGAGCCTGGTACGTACGTCTACACCATCAGCGAGGTCAAGGGCGACGAGGCCGGTATGACCTACGACAAGTCCGTCTTTACCGCGACCGTCAACGTGGTCGACGACGGCGAGGGCAACCTCAGGGCGAACATCGCCTTTACCAAGGGCGACAAGAGCGTCGAGGGTATCGTGTTCAACAACACGTACAAGAAGCCCGAGACGCCCGTGCCGACGTCCGATCCCGGCACGCCCAAGACCGTGACGAACATCGTCAAGACGGTCAAGGGTTTCCTGCCCACCACGGGTGACCAGCAGGCCGCTGCACTGCTCATGGCATTCGTCATTGCCATGGCCGGCGTCGGAGCCCTGGTCTGGGGTATCCGTAAGCGCTAGGCACGCTGGTAGTGCCCGGGGCCAAAAGGCCCCGGGCGGCCGGCGGGGAGCCAGAACATAGCCCCCACCCCCACCCCCAGCCGCCACGGAGGTATCTCCCTCCTCCGTGGCGGCGCTTTTGTGCGTAGGCGAGAAGGGTTCGCCACGAAACCGGCCCATTTACTACGTTTAGCCCCTACCCCCAACCATGCTAAAAAACGCGAAAACAAAAGTGCAGGTAGAACGCCTGCGGTTTTGTTCAAAACGAAGGTATGGTCAGGGGTATCGAGTCAAACGTAGTAGATGGGCTGATTTCGTGGCGGGCGCCGTCAGCCGATCTCCGTGGGCGGAAGAAAACGGATCATTTTGGTCCCGCGAGGCTTGCGGAGGCATTCGTGCAGGGCCGCCCGAACAAAACTATGTCGGTTTACGGGGCCGGATTCCGAATCCCCAACCATACCGAAAAGCGTGAAAATAAAACCGCAGGTAGACGAGCCGTCATTTTGCAGAAAACGCGGGTATGGACGGGGTTCCTGGGTTTAGCCCCGTAAACCGGCATAGTTTTGAAATGGTATTAAATCGCTAGCAGCCATTTTGCTATGCCGGAGCGGTCGGCCGTTGGGTAATTACCCTCGCAGGTAGGCGATAGCGATTTGCGTGCGGTTGCGTAGGCCCATTTTGGCAAGGATCGAGCTGATGTGGTTGCGTACGGTGCCTTCGCCCATGTATGCCGTGGCGGCGATCTCCTTGTTGTCGAGGCCGCGGGCGATGAGCTCGGCGACTTCGAACTCGCGGTCGGTCAGGCTGACAAAGGCCGCGGGCCGGCGGGCCGTGCCGGCCTCGACGCCCGCCCCATCAAAGTTGATATCCTCGATCGCCTTGCCCTCGAGCACGCGTTTGCCGTCCATGACTTGTGCCAACGCCGGCGGAATGGCGGCGACATCGGTTTTAATCAGGTAGCCGCGGGCGCCCAGTTTAAGCGCCGACACAATGTACTCGTCATCCGAGAATGTTGTCAGAAACACCACGCGTGCTGCAGGATCGCGCTCAAGGATTTCGCGCGCCGCCGATAGGCCGTCGCGTCCCGGCATCTGAATGTCGAGCAGCGCGATATCGGGTGTGTGCTCGGCGTAGAGCACGACCGCGTCGTCGCCGTTGGCGCCGGTGCCCACCACTTCGATCTGCGGCTGGGCACCCAGGATAATCTTGAGCGAATCGACCACTAGGCGGTCGTCGTCGACAACGATGAGCCTCATCGGCCCTCATCTCCTTGCTGTTTGGGAACGGTGGCAAACACACGCCAGCCGCCGACGCCGGCGCGCGGGCCGGCGGTGAAGGTGCCGCCAAGCGCCTCGACGCGCTCGCGCATGGAGCTCAACCCCATGCCCTCTGCGGCGCCGCAGCCGCTTGCTTGGACCCCGCCCGCGCCATCGTCGGTAACGATGAGCTGGTAAAACGACGGATGCTCCATGCACCGCACGGTAATGGTTTTGGCATGGGCGTGGCGCATGGTGTTGGAGAGCGCCTCGCGCAGGACCGCCGCAAAGCAGTTGGCGACATTTGCGGGCGCATGCTCGGCCAAAACTTCAAGCTCAACCTGCGGGCCGCTGTCCGAGCGTGCGCCTTCAACGATGCGCTCGAGCTGTACGGAGAGGTCGACGGCGTTGTCGTTGAGGGCGTGGACGCTGGCGCGTACGAGCTGGAGCGCCTCGTCAACCGTGCGTTTGACGTCGGCAAAGTCGGCGGCAATCCTGGGCTCGTTGGCGTGGACCACGCGCAGGGCCTCGGTCTGCAACGAAGCACGCGTGAGCTGGTGGCCGACGTTGTCGTGAATTTCGCGCGCGATGCGGGCGCGCTCGGCCAGGGTCGCAAGTTCGACCTCATAGTCCTGGCGGTCGGCAAGATCGCGGTTGCGCGCCTCGAGTGCGAGGGGCTCGTTCCTGCAGCTCGTCGCGGGTACGGCGCATGCGCTGTTGCTCGTGTTCCAACTGGGCGGTACGTAGCGATAGCAAGGTGGCGGCAACCGAAAGGATGGCGGTCAGCAGGAGCGTTCGGGCGGTAAGCGCGTCGGTGCGAAGGTCCGCGATGAGCGCAAAGGCAAAGACGGAGCCAATGCCCAGCGCGACCCAGGCGTGCTCACGGCGCACGCGCCGCGCGATGTCATAGAAGGCGAGAGGCGCAAGCGGCACAAACGGCGGTACGAAAACTGCCGCGATGATGTAAACGTAGCTCGCGGTCTCGCTCGCACGGCGGGCGCGGTTTCCCTGTGCGACCTCGGCCAGCGAGGTGGCAATAACGCCAAGGCAAAACGCCGCGACCAAGCGAGCGTCCACAGCAAGGCCCATGGCGGCCGCAATACAGCACGCCAGCACGATCGATTTGTCGAAAAGCCTGTTCATACGGGTATTGTACGCGAAGCCGCGCATGGTGGAGGGGCCGCCTGCGCAACCGTGACATTCCTCCCGCGCGGCAAAGCGGTCGCGTCGGCGGGCAACGCGACCGAGCCTCCGCACTCGTGACAAAGCTCACTGGTGCGCGCCGGCCGCTCCTGCGATGATGCAATCGTACCGGGCCGCAATCAACAGAAGGGCCGCCTCATGACAGACATCGTCCACGTCGAAAATCTCGTCAAGCGCTACGACGATCTTATCGCGCTCGACCACTTTAACCTGAGCATCGCCCCCGGCGAGATCTTTGGCCTGCTCGGCCCCAACGGCTCGGGCAAAACCACGTCCATCAACTGCATCCTGCAGCTGCTCGCCTACGACAAGGGAACCATCGAGCTGTTTGGTGAGCCCATGACGTCCACGCGTTACGACCTCAAGCGTCGCATCGGCGTGGTCCCGCAGCAAGTTGCGGTGTTCGACGAACTCACCGTGCGCGAGAACATCGACTATTTCTGCAGCCTTTACGTTAGCGACCGCAAGCGCCGTCGCGCGCTGGTGGACGAGGCGATCGACTTTGTCGGGCTGGGCGACTTTACCAAGTTCCGCCCCGGCAAGCTCTTGGGCGGCCTGGCGCGTCGTCTCAACATTGCCTGCGGCATCGCGCACAAGCCCGAGCTCATCTTTTTTGACGAGCCCACGGTGGCTGTCGACCCGCAGAGCCGCAACGCCATCCTGGAGGGTATCTGCCGCCTGTGCGACGAGGGCGCCACGGTGGTGTATACCAGCCATTACATGGAGGAAGTCGAGCAAATCTGCAGCCGCATTATGATCATGGACGGCGGCCGCGTGCTGGCGCAGGGCACCAACGACGAGCTTAAGCGCATGATTCAGATGGGTGAGAAGATCGTGATCGAGGTCGGCGAGGTGCCGAGTGCGGCGCTCGGTGCCGTCGCGAGCCTGCCGCATGTCCTGGACCTGTCGGCGACGGCGGGTCAGCTCACGTTTTCGTGCGAGGCAAGCCCCCATAACCTCACGGATATCCTCGACGTGCTTCGCTCGCACGGCGTGGCGCTCGGCCGCATTTATTCCGAACCGCCCACGCTCAACGACGTGTTCCTCGAGATCACCGGCCGCGAGCTGCGCGACTAGGGGGCAGCCATGTTCAACACCATTATCATTACGGTCAAGACGCTGCTGCGCCGGCCGAGCACGTGGGTCTGGGGCGCGATCTTTCCCGTCGCGCTTTCCACGATGTTCATGTTTATGTTTGCGAACCTCGGCTCCGACGGCACGGTCGACCCGGTGCCGGTGGCCGTCGTAGAGGATGAGGCCTGGGGCGCTTCGTCCTTTAAGGACGTGGCGACGTCGCTTGCCAAGGAAGGCGACGACCAGCTGCTCGAGATCCACGAGTGCGACGACGCAGCCGACGCGAACCGTGCGCTTAAGGCCGGCGAGGTCGCGGGCGTCTATACGGTCGACGACGCGGGCACGCCCAAACTCACGTTGCTTTCGAGCTATGACAGCTCTCGTGCGTCGTCGATGCTTACCGACCGCAGCATTCTGGAAACGGTGGCAAGCTCGTATACACAAAATGCCGAGCTCATGTCCCAGATTGCCCAGGACAACCCGGCGGCGCTCGCCGACCCCGAGGCGGTTGCGCGCGCCCTGTCGCTCGAGGGCGGAACCCGTCGCGTGAGCCTGACGCGCACCACGCCCGACGGCACGACCATTTACTACTACGCGCTCTTTGGTCTGGTCGCGATGATGTCTGCCGAGTTTGCCGCTTTGAGCGTCGTCGACCTGCAGCCCAATCTGTCGGGCCTTGGCGCACGTCGCTGTGTGGGCGGTCTTTCCAAGACGGCATCGCTGACCGGCATCTTTGTCGGCTCGTGGCTGGTCTCCTTTGCCTCGATGACGATCGCGATCGGCTACGTGCGCCTGGTCGTGGGCGTCGACTTTGGCGGGCGCGAGGGGCTGTGTCTGGTGGGTGGCGCCGCTTCCGCGCTTGCCGCCACGGGCTTGGGCCTTTTTGTGGGCACGCTTCCCGTTAAGGGCGGCAAGGCGTCCAAGTCCGGCATCCTCACGGGCTTTGCTACCACGTGCGCCCTGTTCGCCGGCCTCTACGGCGAGCCGGCGATGGCGCTTGCCGACGACGTCGCCCGCGCCTGCCCGGCCGAGTGCTGGCTCAACCCCGTCAAGCTCATCTGCGACATGTTCAACCGCCTGTATTTCTTTGAGAACCTGGGCCCCTTTGTCGTTCGCGCCGGCGCGCTGGTCCTTATGGCGCTGCTGTTCGTTGCCGCCGCCACGCTGACCTTTGGAAGGAGCCGCTATGAGCACCTTTAAGACTGCGCTTCGCATGGCGCTGGCGCACCCGTTCTACCTGCTCATCTATACGGTGTTCATCTCGCTCATGGGCGTATTCATCGCGGCATCGGTGAGCTGGAACTCGTCGCAGCTCACCGAGTACGAGCCCTACGATGCCAACGTGATCGTGGTCGACCGCGACGACAGCGACCTTTCGCATGCGCTCACCAAGCACCTGGGGTCGCGCTTTGAGTTGGTCACGGGCGTCGGCGACGATACCTACGATCTTGCGGACGCGCTCTCCAAGAGCAACAGCGCCAAGGGTAGCGCCGACTGCGTGTTCTTTATCCCGGAGGGGTTTGAGAACGACCTGGTCGCGGCCGCCCGTGCGGGGGAGTCCCTACCCAAGCTCGATGTGACCTACGGTGCCGGCACCATGGCGGCGGCGCTTTCGTCTGCTGAGGCCTCGCGCTGGATTTCGCTCGCGGGCGCTGCAGCGGCCCTAGAGCCCGCCGCCTCTAATGGCAGCGTCGCCAAGGCCGCCGAGCATGCCGCCGCCAAGCGCGCCGAGGTCCAGATTGAGCAGGTCAAGGTTGGTTCGACTGCCGCCGCCATGCTCAAGTCGTATTTCAACTTTGGCGCGTACGCGATTATCTCGTCGGTCATCGTATCGGTGGGGCTGGTGTTCTCGGGCATGAACGAGCCCGAGCGCGTGCGTCGTATGGATGCCGGCCCAATCTCCGAGCGCCGGCGTTCGCTCGCCGTGTTTGCGGCCGCCACTGTGATCACCGTCTGCATCTGGTTTGTGTCGAGCATGATGGGCGTCGTGGGCTTTGCCGGCGCGGTTGCCGAGGTCGGCGTGGGTCGTGTGTGCCTGGCGCTGGCGGCGACGTTTGCCCTGGCGTGCACGCCTCTGGCCGTTGGCTTTGCCCTTTCGAGCCTGGGTGCGCGTGAGGAGCTGCTCAACGGTGTGGGCAACCTGCTCGGCATGCTCATGACGTTTTTGGGCGGCGCCTGGATGCCGCTGTCGCTGATGGGCCCAGCCGTGCAGACCGCGGCGCATTTTGTGCCGACGTATTGGGTGAACGACGCGATTGGCAAGGCGCTCGCCGCGGACCTGACGTCCACCGTGCTGGGCGACATCGCTTGCGATCTGGGCGTCACAGTGCTCTTTGCCGCGGCCATCGCCGCCGTAGGCCTAGCCCTCGCCCACAACAAATCCCACGCCTAGACACCTACTCATTGGGGACAGACTTAAATGACTAGCCATCGGGGGCAGATAAGGAGCGTCCCCAACTGCCGGGTGGCGAAAGAGTGTCCCCAACAGCTAGTCATTTAAGAACGTCCCCAATGACTAGTCTGAAATAAAATCCAGGCCTCGCCCAAAAATAGTTCGCCAAGGTTTACTATTATGTTCATAAAGTAGTACAAGGCTAACAATGGGGGATATCATGGCAACGCGGGAGGCCTACGTCCAGGTTAAGGATCTCAAAAAGCACTACGGCGATGGAGATGCACGCCTGACGGTGCTCGACGGCATCGACACGTCCATCAACCGCGGAGAGATCTGCGTCATGCTGGGGCCTTCGGGTTCGGGCAAGTCGACGTTTCTTAACCTGATCGGCGGCCTGGAGGATGCCGACGGCGGCTCCATCATGGTGGACGGCTGCGACCTCACGGTGCTCAAGCCTACCGACCTGGGCGAGTATCGCCGCCGTGAGCTGGGTTTTGTCTTCCAGTTCTACAACCTGGTGCCCGATCTCACCATCAAGGAGAACATCGAGGTCACGGCGCACCTGTCCAAAAACCCGCTCAATGTCGACGACCTGCTGCGTTCGCTGGGCCTCTACGAGCACCGCAACAAGTTCCCGCGCCAGGTCTCGGGCGGCCAGCAGCAGCGCTGTGCCATCGGCCGTGCGCTCGTCAAAAACCCGGGCCTGCTGCTGTGCGACGAGCCCACCGGCGCGCTTGACTACAAGACGTCCAAGGAAATCCTGCAGCTCATGGAGGATGTCAACCGCACCTACGGCTGCACCATCATCATTGTCACCCACAATGCCGCCATCGCGCACATGGCCAATCGCGTGCTGCGCCTGCGCGACGGGCACATCGTCAAGGATGAGCTCAACGAGTCGCCCGTTGCGGCCGCCGAGCTCGATTGGTAGGCGGCGCCATGGCACCTCTCGCAAAACGTCTCCCGCGCGAGCTGCGCCGCAATATCGGCAAGTACCTGGGCATCTTTTTGCTTATGTGCGGAAGCATCGCTCTCACCTCGGGATTTTTGCTCGCAGCGCATTTCATCGGCTGCCTTATCGATGACATGCGCGATGCGTACGCGATTGAGGACGGCCGCGTGACCACCTCCTTCGAGGCTACCGACGATCAACTCAAGGCCGCCGAGGATGCAGCCGGCGACGTCGGCGGCGTCACGCTCTACAAGAATTTCTCCATCGACGCCATCATCAAAAAGACCGCCGGCGACGACGGCACCAAGCGCACGCTGCGCACCTATGCGCACCGCGCTAAGGTGGACATTGCGTCCTACTGTGAGGGTAGGGAACCCAAGGCGGATGACGAGGTGGCCATCGACCGTGTCTTTGCCACCAATAACAACCTGTCCGTGGGCGATAAAGTCGAGCTCGAGGGTCGCACCTACACCATTTGCGGCATCATGACCCAGCCCGATAGTCAGGCGCTGTTCCTCAACAATTCGGACTTTACGGTGAACACCATCACGTACGGCGTGGCCGAGGTCACCGATGGCGGCTTTGCCGCGCTCGAAGATGCCGGCGGCGCGCCCGCCTACACCTACTCCTTCACCTTTGCCGATCGCGATCTCTCCACCGCGGACCGTACCGATGCCGAACAGGATATGGTCGAGGCGCTGGCAGATGCTGATGCGCGCGTGGACGATCTGATCGATGCCGATTCCAACCAGGGCATTGGCTATGCGCGTGACGACGTGGACGGCGACTCCACGATGTGGATGACGTTGCTCGACATCATCATCGTGATCATGGCGTTTGTCTTTGTGGTGCTCACCGATGCCACCATCGAGGAGGAAAGCGCCATCATCGGCACGCTGCTCGCCAGCGGCTATCGTCGACGCGAGATCGTGCTGCACTACCTTACGCTTCCCGCCATCGTGGGCGTGGTCGCGGCGCTTTTGGGCGCTGCGCTCGGCGTTGTGTTCTTTACCGAGCCCATGCGCAGCCTCTATTACGGTTCGTATAGCCTGCCGCCCTTCCAGGTGTACTGGAGCTGGGAGATCTTTGTGAAGTGCGCCGTGGTTCCCACCGCCGCGCTCATCCTCATCACGCTGGTGGGCCTGCTTCGCAAAATGGGCAAGACGCCGTTGCAGTTTCTTCGTCACGAAGCGAGCGGCAAATCGGGCACCAAGCGCGGCCTGCAGCTGCCGGAGCGCATGGGCTTTGTTTCCCGCTTCCGCTTGCGTATCTTCCTGCGCAACCTGGGCAACTTCGCCACGCTTTTCGTGGGTATTGCGTTTGCCTCGCTGCTGATGCTCTTTGGCCTGGCGATTCTGCCCACGATGACGCACTACGCCGACAACCTCGAGACAGGCCTGGTCGCGGAGCACCAGTACACGCTCAAGGCGCCGCTGGAGCTCGAGGGCACTGCCGAGGAGCGCGAGCAGTGGTCGGCACTCGAGCGCTTGCAGTCGGTTGACGGCGCGTTGCTTTCCGTCGCCCGGGATGCCGATGACGAGCTTGACGACGCGGCCGATGCTGCGCGGGCGGCGGCCGATGCCGCGACCGCATCTCCGTCTGCCGAGAGCCTGGCCGCAGCGCAGGATGCGCTCGCCAAGGTCCAGGACAAGAAGGATGCGCTTTATGCGCGCCTCGATGACCTTGCCGATGCCCTTGGCTGCAACCGCGATGAGGCTATCGACCTGATCGACAAAGCCTCCAAGATTGACACTGACAACGACGATATTCACCCGGTCAATACGACCGATAACGGCGCGGGCGCAATCGCACAGGCCGAGAAATACGCCGTCTACCAGCTGCAATACGACCGCGGCGACGGAAATGGCGAGGAGACGATTTCCGTCTACGGCATCTCGCCCGATTCGCGCTATTGGAAAGACCTCAACGTCGGCGATGGGCGCATCGTCTTTGGCGGCGGTCTGCTCGATAAGTTTGGCTGGAGCGAGGGTCAGAAGGTGACGCTCGGCGACAAGTACGAGGGCGAGCATTACTCCCTTGAGTACGCGGGCAAGGACTGTGCCTGGGGCTCCAAGTCGGACATGAATATCTATATGAGTATCGAAGACTTTAACGAGCTGTTCGACAACGACGCCGCCTACTTTAACGGCTATGTGAGCGACGAGAAGCTCGACCTCGATGCTCGTTACTTTGCCGGCGACACCACGCCCGACGACATGCGCGCCGTGGGCGACCAGTTCATCGGCATGATGAGCAAAATGATCGGCATGATGGTCGGACTCGCGGTGTTTATCTTCCTGCTGTTTATGTACCTGCTGACCAAGGCTGTGATCGACCATAGCGCTCGTTCGATCAGCTACATGAAAGTCTTTGGCTATCGCGATAGCGAGATCTCGCATCTGTACATCCGCTCGATCACACTGTGCGTGGTGGCGTCGCTCGTGCTGAGCCTGCCGGTCATTATTGGCTCGCTCACGGCCATCTTCCGCTCGATGCTGCTCGCCTACAACGGCAATATCGAGATCTACGTGCCCGCTTGGTCCATGGCCGCATGCGTCGGCATCGGCTTTGCGACCTACCTGCTCGTGGCGCTGCTGCACATGCGTTCCATCAAACGTGTGGGCCTGGCCGAAGCTCTCAAGGTGCAGGAGTAGTCATCGGGGACAGTCTTTGCCGATTCGCCGGTTCGCCGACCGTGCTGGCAAGGACTGTCCCCAGCTGCCGGCAGGAAAGGAACGTCCCTAGCTGCCAGGTGGCGAGGCACTCATTTAAGTCCGTCCCCAATGAGTGGTTTCAGTCATTTAAGTCTGTCCCCAATGACTAGGTGCCGTACTTGACTTTAACTCTGCTTTAACTGGTACCATCCTCTATGTCTGTAACGCCATATAGACCGAGGGGATATATCTATGACCGCAACTGCACCCGCAGCACCCGCTAAGGTGTACTTCACCAACCTGCGCACGCATGCTCGCGAGAGCCAGCTCGACAAGCTCAAGCGCCTCATCCGTCACGCCGGTATTGAGCAGATCGACTTTGAGAACAAGTTCGTCGCCATTAAGATTCACTTTGGCGAGCTGGGCAACCTGAGCTTTTTGCGCCCCAACTACGCCCGCGCCGTCGCCGACGTGGTGAAGGAGCTGGGCGGCAAGCCCTTCCTCACCGACTGCAATACGCTCTATGTCGGTAGCCGCAAAAACGCACTCGAGCACATCGATACCGCCTACCAGAACGGCTTTACCCCGTATGCTACGGGTTGCCAGATCATCATCGCCGACGGCCTCAAGGGTACCGACGAGGCGCTCGTCCCGGTCGAGGGCGGCGAGTACGTGCGCGAGGCCAAGATCGGTCAGGCGCTCATGGATGCCGACATTGTGATCAGCCTCACTCACTTTAAGGGCCATGAGCAGGCCGGTTTTGGCGGCGCCATGAAGAACCTGGGCATGGGAGGCGGCAGCCGTGCCGGCAAGATGGAGCAGCATGCCGCCGGTAAGCCGAACGTCGCGATCGAGCACTGCATTGGCTGCCGTGCCTGCGAAAAGATTTGCGCGCACAACGCCATTTCGTTTGACGATACCCGCGAGCGCGAGCTTGCCAACGGCAACACCCGCACGGTGCACGTGGCCACCATCGACCACGATCGCTGCGTGGGCTGCGGACGCTGCATTGCGGCGTGCAACCAGGACTGCATCAAGCCCGGCTATGACGCCGCGGCCGACGTGCTCAACTGCAAGATCGCCGAGTACACCAAGGCCGTTGTCGACGGCCGCCCGAGCTTCCACATCTCGCTTGCCATGGACATCAGCCCCAACTGCGATTGCCATCCCGAAAACGACACACCTATCGTCAACGATATCGGCATGTTCGCGAGCTTCGACCCGGTCGCCATCGACCAGGCCTGCGCCGATGCCGTCATGGCGTCCGAGCCGCTGCCCAACACCGAGCTCACCGATAGCGCGGCCAAGATGGAGCACAACCACGAGCATCTGGAGGGCGAGCAGGCCAAGGATCCCTTCTGCATCACGCATCCCGACACCGACTGGCGCGTGTGCATCGCGCACGCCGAGAAAATCGGCCTGGGCACGAGCAAGTACGAGCTCATCGAGGTCAAGTAGCACCTAGCTATTGGACAAAATAAGCGCCTTTGTAGCGTAAGTTGAGCAAAAGCCGCCCACGAGCACAACGCTCGTGGGCGGCTTTTCAGAAGTGTGGTGAAAAATCGAATACCGCCGACCACAAACCGATTTTTGGCAACAAAACCCCAGACGTTGCTTTTTGCCTAAAAATACTCGTCGAGGAAGTCGTCGACCGTGTTCCAGTAGAGTTCGGGGTCGACCTGCGCGCTCTTGGCGTGGGTGGCGCCATGGACGGTGAGCTTTTGCTTGACCTTGCTGGCGCACGCGTCGTAGTTTTGGTCGAGCATGCAGTACGGCACAAAGGTGTCTTGGTCACCGTGGATAAACAGCATGGGAACCGTCGCGCGCTTGAGCTGTTCCACGCTGCTCGCCTTATGAAAGTCGTAGCCCGCGCGCACGTTGCACACCAAGTTTGCTACATCGAGCAAGGGAAAGCTGGGCAGGCCGAACACGTCCTTGAGCTGTAGGGAAAACTCGTCCCAAACACTCGTATAACCGCAGTCCTCGATAATGCATTTCACGTTTGCGGGCAGAGGTTCCCCCGCGACGTTCATGGCGGTTGCCGCGCCCATCGACTCGCCAAAGACCAGGATGCGCGCCTCGGGGTCAGCCTGAACGATCCGCCCAATCCATGCGACGATGTCGAGGCGCTCGGGCCATCCCATGCCGATATAGTCGCCGCCGGAGCGCTCGTGGGCGCGGGCGGCGGGTGCGAGTACGTTCATGCCGCGGTCGTGGAAGCGTTTGGCGTATCGGGCCATACCGATGGGCTCGTTGGTATATCCATGCAGGCAGACGGCGTAGTCGTGTGTGCTCTCCGACGCAGCAAAATACCAGGCGGCAAGCTCGGTCCCGTCGTCCGCGGTGAGGCTGCTGCTCTCGCGGTTTTCCTTAAACCACGCCCGTGCCTCGCCCTCCTCGGCGTCCGTCTGCTCGCCCTTTTCGGCGTCCTTGCCATCCTGCATCATCTTCATGGTGTAGGGCGCTTGGGGATTCAGGGCAAAGTCGAACAAGAAGTTGCCGGCAAACCCCAGCAGCGCGACAACGAGCACCAGTGCAACGACGCCGGCTATCTTGAGCTTTCGATGGGAACGTGCGTTTTGAGACATAAGAAGCTTTCCTATAAGATGTTAATACATCAACATTTAATGCAAGCGCATTATGGACGTTCGCCGTTGATGCGTCAACAGGCAAAGA
>DBEZQF010000329.1:0-5948 GCA_048254795.1 Collinsella sp.
CGCTGGATAGACATCGCCGGAACGGGTATAGTATCGAAAGTTTTGTCGTTAACCAGCGGGGGAGTCCTGTGGGCATCAAAAAGAAGATCAAAAAGGAGCTTATCGGCACTTCCGATTACCCGTCGAATAAGATCTTTACGATCTCCAATTTCATTACCTTTACGCGCCTGATTCTCACCCTGGTATTTCTGTACCTGTTTGTGACGGATAACAACCGCGTCATCGCCATCGCAATCTACGCCGTTGCCGCCTCCACCGACTGGATGGACGGTCAGATCGCCCGCATGACCAAAACGGTCTCGTGGCTCGGCAAGGTCATGGACCCCATTTGCGATCGTGCGCTGCTGTTCACCGGCGTACTTGGACTGGTGGTCCGCGGAGAGCTGCCCATCTGGGTCTGCGTGCTCATTATTGGCCGCGACATCTATCTGGGCATCGGCACGCTTATCGTGCGTCATTATCACCGTCGCCCCATCGATGTCGTCTTCCCTGGAAAGATTGCCACAGCGCTGCTCATGACCGGCTTCTCGCTCATGCTGCTCGGTTTCCCCGTTATTGACGGCCTGCATCTTTTACCTTCAACCCTTAAGGCCTTCCCGGGCCTCAACGGAAGCTCGGTGCCCCTCGGCATCTTCTTTGTGTACGGCGGCGTGATCTTCTCCATGCTCACGGCTGTCATCTACTCCATTAAGGGCGAAGTGGCCATTAAACAGGCTCTCGCACATCCCGAGGACGAGGACATCGACTTTCTGAACCCTGAAATCGAAGACTGATTCGTTGGGGTATGATTACGTACGGTTCATTATTTGCGGCACGTCCGCGATAAGTTAGGGGTTGTCATGGACAACATGGTTAACAATATGCCTCAGAATGATAAGACTGCTGACGCTACCTGCGTATTCCGCGTGCCTTCAAGCGACGTCACCGTTCCCGACCTCATGGCCAACGTGCGCATCACCGCCCCCGTTCTGTCCATCGTCAAGGGTCCGCAGACTGGTGCCGCCTTTGAGCTCGAGGACGACGTGACCACCATCGGCCGCGATCCCGCGAACGGCATCTTCCTTAATGACATGACCGTTTCGCGCAGCCACGCGCGCATTATTCGCGAGGGCCTCGGCGCTCGCATCGAGGACCTGGGCTCGCTCAATGGTACCTGGGTCGACGGTGCCATTGTCAATGCAGCCCCGCTGCACGACGGTTCTTCCGTTCAGATCGGTACGTTTACGCTCATCTACCACGAGAGCACGCCGGAGCGCATCGAAACCGGTGAGTAGGGCATGGCCGAACGCAACTATCTGAGTATCGGCCAAGTCGTCAACCTACTTCGAGGCGCATACCCCGATCTTTCGAACTCAAAAATTAGATTTCTAGAGGATGAGGGGCTCATTACCCCTCATCGTACGCCTAAGGGATACCGTCAGTACTCTAAGGAGGACGTTGATCGTCTGGAGGTCATCCTGCACTTGCAGAAGACCCGCTACATGCCGCTCAACGTGATTAAGCAGCGCTTGGAAAACGCCACGGACCTGTCAACGCTCGCCTACGAGGTGGGCTTGCTATCCGATGTTCCGCTCAAGACGGAGCCCAAGGAGACTAAGCAAAAGCTGCATCCCATCGAGACCATTCCCGATATGCTGGGCGTCGAGATTTCGTTTATCCGCTCGCTCGCCGAGAACGACCTCATTCGCATCATCAAGAGTCCGCAAAATCGTGAGCTCGTCGATGGCCGAGATTTCCCGATCATCCGCTACTGCTCCGAGCTGTCACGCTTCCATATCGAGCCGCGCAACCTGCGTCAGTACGTGTCTTCCGCCAACCGCGAGTCCTCGATGTTTGAGCAGGTGCTCGTGAGCATGCTCGGCATGGACACCTCCGATGACGAGCGCGACGCCAAGCTCGAGCGTGCGTTTAAGAAGCTTCACGACCTAACGGAAGGTGTGCACACCGCACTGCTCAAGAACCGCGTTTTTGAGTCGCTCAACGCCGTGGTCGAGGACGCCGACATCGATGCACTCGATGAGGAAATCACTCGCTCCGAGTCCACCAAGGCCAAAAACGAAGAGATAGCCGCGCCGGCTTCGCACGAGGATTCTCTCGTCAAGCCGCTCAAGGTCGTCGCCCCTTCGCAATCCGGCACCGCCAACGCGGCCAAATAACAGCTGCCGCTTATCCGGCAACCCATTGAAAGGTCATGCAATGTACGACTTCGAATCTCAAATCGTCGACATCCCCGACTATCCCGAGCCCGGAGTCATCTTTAAAGACATCACGCCGCTCTTTGGCAATCCCGAGGCGCTCAAAGCCATGACCGATTCCCTCGCCGAGCACTTTGCCGGCATGGGAATCACCAAGGTCGTGGGTCCCGAGGCTCGCGGCTTTATGGTTGGCGTACCGGTGGCTGTAGCCCTTGGCGCCGGCTTTGTTCCCGCACGTAAACCGGGCAAGCTGCCGCGCGAGACCGTGAGCCAGAGCTACGAGCTCGAGTACGGAACGGATTCCATTGAGATCCATGCCGACGCTATCAGCTCTAAAGATACCGTGTTGATTCTGGACGACTTGGTCGCGACGGGCGGAACCGTCGAGGCAACAGGTAAACTGGTGCGAGATATGGCCGCAAAGCTTATCGGTTACGGTTGTATCCTTGAGCTTGCGTTTCTCAACCCGCGCGAGAAGCTCACGCCGTCTGATGACGATGTGGAGCTCTTTAGCCTGGTGACGGTGGACTAGCCGTTACCCTTAGTTACTGGAAAGGAAGCTACATGCGCACAGCAAACACGCATAAAAACATGGCACGCTGCGCTGCTACGGCAACCCTCGCTTGTGTTTTGGGCTTGGGCCTCGCGGCTCCTGCCTACGCCGATACCGCATCCGACCTTGCCGCTGCTCGTACGAAGCTCGAGCAGATCGGTACCCAAACCCAGCAGATTTACGATGAGCTCGCAACGCAGACGCAGGCGCTCGATCAGACTGCTGGCGAGATCACGCAAAAGCAGCAGGAGATCGCCGATGGTCAGGCCAAGCTCTCGACCTATGTCGCCGGCGAGTACAAAACCGGCGGTCTGAGTCTGCTTCAGGTTCTGACGGGCGTCGATGACCTGAGCGATATGCTCAACCGTCTGTTCTACTACGGCAAGGTTTCCGATAAGCAGGCTCAGACCATTCAAGAAGTCAAGGAGCTTAAGCAGCAGCTCACCGATAAGCAGGCCGAGCAGGAGAAGAACGTCGCCACCACGCAAAAGAAGGTCGACGAGCTTAACGCCCAGCAGGCTGAAGCCCAGAACGTCGTAAACTCCCTGGATTCGCAGCTTCAGGCCGAGCTTGCCGCAGAGGCCGAGGCCAACGCCGCGCTGCAGGCCGGCATCAACGCTAGCACCGCCGAGAAGGCCACGGTGAGCAACGAGACTGCCGGTACAACCGAGAACACCAACAACGGTGGCCAGACCAGCAATAACAACAACCAGGGCGGCAACACTCCGGCTCCTACGCCGGCACCTGCTCCGACGCCGCAGCCCTCCACGCCTGCCCCGGCTCCGACGCCTTCTGCTCCGAGCCAGTCCGTCGATGGCGGTTCTGTTGTCTCGCGTGCATACAGCAAGCTTGGTTGCGCCTATTCCTGGGGCGGAATTGGCCCGAACAGTTTCGACTGCTCTGGTTTTGTTAGCTATTGCCTCACTGGTCGCTATTGCCGCCTGGGCACCACGGGCACCTTTATGGGCTGGACGCGTGTGTCCGATCCTCAGCCCGGTGACGTTGTGGTCAACTCGTACCACACCGGCATTTACATCGGTGGTGGTCAGATGATTCATGCTTCCGACTACAACACGGGTGTTATCATCAGCTCCGTTGCCGCCGGCATGAACAATAACTATATCTTCGTGCGTTACTAAGTCATCTTACACAGCGTGTGAATGTGGACCTCGTGGCTTTAAGTCGCGAGGTCCATTCGTTTTTCTCTAATCTTGTACGGCTATCTAGTATTCAAAACTAGATAGCCGTACATTCAGTTTGCAAGATGGCTATAATTGTTGAGGAACAATTAGAAAGGACCCTCTATGAGCTGGGCACTTATCTCCGATTCAAGCTGTAACCTCCGCGATTGGCAACCGACCGCGCCCCATACCACCTTTGCATTTGCGCCCCTCAAAATTCGAGTGGGGGAGCGTGAATTTGTCGATGACCTTTCACTCGATGTTCATGAGCTCAACTGCGCTGTTCAGGCGGAGACGAACGCTTCTTCGAGCGCTTGTCCCAGCGTAGGGGAGTGGGCCGAGCTCTTCAAATTGGCAGGCAAGACCATCTGCATGCCGATCTCTGAGGGCGTGTCGGGCAGCTACAACGCAGCAGCCACGGCTCGCGATATGGTTCTTGCCGATGAGCCCGACCGACAGATTCATCTAGTCAATTCACGCGCAGCTGGCGGCAAAATGGACCTCATTTTCTTGCTGTTCGACCGCTATCTTGCAAGCAATCCGAATATCTCATTCGAGGATGCTTGCGCATACTTCGATAGTCTTGAGCAGAACAGCAAAATCCTCTTCAGTTTGTGTAATTACGAAAACCTCGCCAAAGCTGGACGTATCCCTAAGGCAGCTGGCGTCATTGCCAACAAGCTCAATATCCGCATTTTGGGCACGGCGAGTGAGGCCGGTAAAATCGAACTCGTGGGGCACACGCGAGGCGAAAAGAAGATGCTCAACAAGATCATCGACACTATGGAAGCCGAGGGCTTTACGGGCGGTGAGGTCGTCATCGATCACGTTGAGAACGAAGCTGGAGCTCAGGCGCTTACTGACCGCATAGTCGAGCATTGGCCCGGCTCCAAGACCATCATCATGCCCTGCAACGGCCTGGATTCCTATTACGCCGAGATGCACGGCCTGATTATCGGCTACGGCATGGGCGTGGCTTCGGGCCAATAAAGTCCAACCAAGCAAAATTACGGGCGGGACAAAGTGACAGCTGGTTCTTTGTCCCGCCCGTTTTATACGTCGGCTAGCTATTAAACCCATTGAACTTGAGATAGCTCATCAAGTAAGCCTTCGAAACGAAGGACGATACCGCGCTACGCACAAGCAGCGACTCACGCGTTACCTGATGCGCCGTATCGGGCACGGGAGTCTGCTCGACGGAAAACGCCGAACGAATCGATGCCTCAAGCTGATCGACCACATAATCAAAGGCCGTCGGGGCATCGTAGCTCAAACGCTGAATGTTAAAGAGTGCCTGCACAGCAGCAATAGGTAGCACCTGCTTAAAGATGCAGATTGCGATCAGGCGGGCAATCTGCTCGCGGCCATATTGCTTTTTGACCGGAGCAGGCACTAGGCCGACCTTTACGTAGTTATTGATCATCGATGGCGTAATGACAGGCTGTTCAACGCAAATGGACAGCGGCTCCATCCACAACGCAACATACTCAATAACCTGGTCGCGATAGAGCGTCACATTGGGCAACTGGTTATAGCGCGGCAGACTCAACGCATTGAGTTTGCGAACGATATCGGACTGAATAAATGCATCAGGCAGCACAGTGGGCTGAATATCCTCGGGCTTAATGCTGACCGACGAATCGGACATCGGAATAACGTGTTTAACGTGGTTCATAAAGGTCCTCCATTCATTTTCTATATTGTATTCTAGGTTATCTAGTTTTGCATACCACATAGCCAGCAAGAAAATTGGCGGAACAGCGCACAGATGCATCGTCCCGCCATTTAGTTAATTGATAGCAACCTTACATAAGATATATTATCGTACTTATCCGCGGAGAAACGCGTATGCGCTAGTTGCTGCTATGGCTCCGTCAAAAACGGCGGTCACAACCTGGCGTAAGCGTTTGGAACGGATGTCGCCAGCAGCGAATAGACCTGGCGTGCGTGTCGCCATGGATTCATCAGTCAGAATGCCGCCATCAGGCGCCAGATCGACTAAATGCTCAACAAGCTCGG
>DBEZQF010000330.1:0-4453 GCA_048254795.1 Collinsella sp.
GCGAAACCAACCTTCCGACAGGGTGGTAGCCGACCCAGCGTGCATTTTTTGGAGTATTCTGCTTCCATCCGTGCGCGAGAAGGCTTCCAAGCCGTTCTCGAGCGACGTTTGCGCCACAAATTCGGACGATTTGTCCAATTCCAAACTTTTTTTCGCGCTCGATACGCCCCCGGGCGGCTCCAGAGAGCCCAAATTGTCCTCACGCCTGCTGAATACTCCGTTTTTTGCACATCGGATGGCACCCCACCCCAACATCTCATCGGAAAACAGCGATTCTCGGCGTACCAAAGAAGCCATATCCGCCGCCTCGTGCACGCGGCCATCCTCAATCCGGTACGCACACGTCGCGTATTCGAGCATTGGGCGCGGCTGATGCGTCGCCACAACAACCGTGCAGCCCAGCTCGCGGTTCACACGAAACAGCGCGTGCAGGAAATTCTTCTCGGCAACGGGATCGAGCTGAGACGTGGGCTCGTCGAGCAGCAGCACACGCGGACGCAGCGCCAGGACGGCGGCAAGCGGCAGCAGCTGCTTGCGACCACCCGAAAGCGTGTCAGTATCGCGGTGAAGCCAGTCCTCCAGACCAAAGAAATAGCTGGTCTCGGCAACACGGCGGCGCATCTCGTCGCGCGACACACCCAGATTCTCTAGGCCAAACGCCATCTCGTGCCACACGGTCTCGCACACAATCTGGTTCTCGGGATCCTGAAACACATAACCCACGCGCTCCGCCGATACCCGCACGTCCATGTCGGCAACGTTCTCGCCCAGCACGCGCAGTTCGCCAGTGCGCTCGCCCGCTGGAGCGATCTCGGGCTTGAGCAGCGACAGCAGCGTCGACTTACCCGATCCGGTACCGCCAACAAGCAGCGCAAATGCACCTTGGGGAACAGACCAGTCGAGCCCCTCGAGCACCGCAGCATCAGCATCGGGGTAGGCAAAGCTCAGGCTCCGCACCTCAATCGCCGGCGCGGCCGAGCCATATGCCACACCCGCCGCCGAGCTCCTATCCAACCGAGCCATCAGCCAAACCTCTTCTCATCAATCGCGTGCAACGCGCAAGGCAGCATCATCCAGGCAGCGTACACGACATAGCCCAGCCACGGCGCCGGCACCGAGAGCTGCGGATAAAACGAATACTGCGTCGTCGCGGTCGCCGCCACGGCCACCGCGGCAGCACCAAACAGCGCGAGCCCGACCAGCGCGGCAACGTCGCTGCGCCCCAGTCGATACCGCGCATACGTCGTACGACGTGTCGCGGCACCCCACCCGCGCGAGCGCATCGCGTCCGCGCGCTCCAGCGAATCTTCCATGCCCCAGCCCATCAACACGCTCGACGCCCGCAGGCGCGATCGCACGGGATCGGTGGGCGCGCGGCCCGGCACATCAATCGCATCCTGCACCGCCAGCACCGTACGACCGCGGCGTAAAAACTGCGGGATAAGCCTCATGCACATCGAGATCATGAGCGCAATCACCGGTACGGCATTGCCCAGCAGCGCGAGCACCTTGTCGTATTCGAGCATCGACGTCGCGGCCTCAAACCACAGCACGCTCGCCACAAACAGCCCGCCCATGCACAGGCCGTATACCATGCTTTCCAGATACACCGCGCGCATGCCAATACGGAACAGCTCCGTCGAGCCCGAGGCGCTAAACAGCGGATTGACCAGCGCGATAATCAAAATCACCGGCAACTGCCAGCGGAGTGCGCCCAGCGTGCGGGCAGCCCCACGCGTCGCAAATCCATACGCCAGCCCGCCCGCAAGTGACAGCGCAATCAGCACCGGCTGCATCGAGAACATGGTGAGCCCCAGCGTCAGCACTATATAGAGTGCCGGCACAGCCGGATGCGACATCGAGAACGCCGCGACGGGCTCGCCGCCAAACTCCTCTTGTATGTTGTCCACGGGCACCCCCGTCCCCTCGCTCAAACGATAGCTCCGCAGCACCGCCAACGCCGCACGCAAGCAGCACAAACGTCACGCCGTCGGCACCGACATCGGCCCTCACGCATCAATCGTTACGCGCTCAACATATGCCTGCGGTATCATATTGCGCCGTGTATCGTTTCCAAACACACGTCTCTATAACGTAACAGGAGATCACATGGACGCAACCGCAATTATCCTCGCTGCCGGCGAGGGCACCCGCATGAAGTCGAACCACTGCAAGGTTTCGCACAAGATCCTGGGCAAGCCCATGGTCCAGTGGATCGTCGACGCCACCATCAAGGCCGGCTGCAGCCGCGTCGTGGTCGTCATCGGCAGCCACGCCGACGAGATGCGCGCCCTCATCGACGGCGCCTACGCCAGCAGCGCCACCAAGGTCGAGTGCGTCGAGCAGACCGAGCGCCTGGGCACCGGTCACGCCGTGAAGGTCGCGCTCGAGGCCTGCGGCATCACGCAAGGCCCCGTCGTCGTGCTCAACGGCGACCTGCCGCTCATCACCGCCGACACCGTCGCCAAGTTCGCACAGACCGTCGCTACCGGCGAGCTCGCCTGCACCGTCATGACCATGACCCCGCCCGACCCCTTCGGCTACGGCCGCATCAAGCTGGGCGCCGACGGCCAGATCGAGCGCATCATCGAGCAGAAGGACTGCACGCCCGAGCAGGCCGCCACGCTGCTCGAGTGCAACGCCGGCTGCTACGCCTTCGACGGCGCGCAGCTCGCCGCGCACATTGACGAGATCGGCAACGACAACGCGCAGTCCGAGTACTATCTGCCCGACATGCTCGAGATCCTCAAGGGCCACGGCCAGGCAGTCTCCATCTTCCACTGCGATGACTACCGCGACGGCCTGGGCGTCAACAGCCGCATTCAGCTCGCGCAGCTCACCGCCATCGCGCGCGACCGCATCAACGAGCACTGGATGGCCGAGGGCGTTACCTTCATCGACCCCACGCAGGCCTGGATCGGCCCCGACGCCACCATCGGCCGCGACACCGTCGTGTGGCCGCAGACGCACCTGATCGGCCACGTCACCGTGGGCGAGGAGTGCCAGCTCGGCCCCAACAGCCGTCTCACCGACACCACCGTCGGCAGCGGCTGCATCATCGATGAGACCATCGCCATCGAGGCCGTCATCGAGAACGGCGTCGACTGCGGCCCGCGCGCCTACCTGCGCCCGGGTACCCACATGCTCGACGGCTCCAAGGCCGGCACGCACGTGGAGATCAAGAAGTCCACGATCGGCGAGGGCTCCAAGGTGCCGCACCTGTCCTACATCGGCGACACGACCATGGGCTCCGGCGTCAACGTGGGCGCCGGCTCCATCACCTGCAACTACGACGGCGTACACAAGCACAAAACCGTCATCGGCAAGGATGCCTTCATCGGTTCCGATACCATGATGGTCGCGCCCGCCCAGATTGGCGACGGCGCGCTCGTGGCCGCCGGCTCCGTCATCACTGAGCCGGTCCCGGCAGACGCACTCGGTCTGGGCCGCGCCCGTCAGGTAAATATTGAGGGCTGGGCCGCCGATTATCGCCGCCGCCTGCACGAGGACGACGAGGTATAACGTTTTACCAAGCATCTAAGGAGCCGCTTCCGTGGGGACGGCTCCTTTTTCTATGCTGACCTGCGCGGCCGGATGAGTGGTCGGTTCGTGTCCGTTGACGGTAAAGACGTTATCAAGACTCGATAAACCCCGCCGCGCGGTTACAATGCAACAAGGCATCTATATGGCATTCGATATAAAGGAGAAGGGTAATGCCGATTAATGATCCCGAGAAGTCGGAGAATATGCGCAAGTCCATCCGCGTGTATTCCGGTTCCTCCAACCGTCCCCTCGCTCAGAAGATCGCTGAGTTCCTTGGGGTCGAGCTTTCGGGCCTTACGCTAAAGCAGTTCGCCAACGGTGAGATTTACGCCCGCTACGACGAGACCGTCCGCGGCGCCGACGTCTTCCTGATTCAGTCCGTGGCCGGCGGCAACGTCAACGACATGCTCATGGAGCTGCTCATCGCCACCGACGCTGCCAAGCGCGCATCCGCCCGCTCCATCACCGCCGTCATCACCCACTACGGCTATGCCCGCCAGGACCGCAAGGCCGGCCCGCGCGAGCCCATCACCGCCCGCCTCGTCGCCAACCTGCTCGAGCGCGCCGGCGTCAACCGCATCATCACCCTCGACCTGCACCAGGGTCAGATCCAGGGCTTCTTTGATATCCCGGTTAACCACCTGTCCGCGCTGCCGCTGTTTGGCCAGTACTACAACGACATGCACTTCGACACCGACAACCTGGTTGTCGTCTCCCCCGACGTGGGTCGCGCCAAGGCCGCCAAGAAGCTGTCCGACATGCTCGGCTGCGACCTGGCCATCGCCCACAAGGGCCGTCCGCGCCACAACGCCGCCGAGGTCATGGGCATCATCGGTGACATCAAGGGCAAGACCTGCATCATCAACGACGACATGATCGACACCGCTGGCACCCTGTGCGCCAACGTCAA
>DBEZQF010000331.1:0-7364 GCA_048254795.1 Collinsella sp.
GTCCAAGGCGTTGGTTTTCGCTTTACCAACACCAACCTCGCGCAGGCACGCGCACTCACCGGCTGGGTGCGTAACATGGAAGACGGCTCAGTCGAGATGGAGATACAGGGAGCTCCGGCAAACATCCTATCTCATCTCGAGACGCTTCATGCCTCCTACGAGCGCATGGGAACGCGTTTTCGCCTCGTAGACGCCCAGGTCCGAGCCCCACTTGCCAATGAAGACGGTTTCACTCCTCATTATTAGTATTGTGTGCTAAATACGGTATCATTTACCTACGACCGTTGATAGAAAAGAGGCGAGGCGCATGGCGGTGCAAAGAAGGAATACCAAGCAGCGAAAGCTGGTTCTTGACGCCGTGCGCCAAAGCTATAACCATCCCACCGCCGACGAAATCTACAACGTCGTGCACGCGCAGGATGACAAAATCAGCCGCGGTACGGTCTACCGCAATCTCAATCTCTTGGCCGACGCCGGGGAGATTCTCTCCATCAAGACGCCGGGCGGCAGCCGCTTCGATCGCACGATCGAGCCGCATGCGCATATCATCTGCACCTCGTGCAGCCGCGTCATCGATGTGCCGCTCCCCTTCGATGCCCAGCTCGACGCCAAGGCGTCCGAGCAAATCGGCTGGAACGTCACCTCGCACTACACCATCTTCGAGGGTCTCTGCCCCAACTGTAGGTAGATTTTGGGACATGCCTACTCGGCAAGCAGGCGACGCAATTCTTCTTCGACCGTGCGCACGTAACGGACGCGGTCGTTGATGCCGCGCATAGAGGGATTGCAGCTCTCCATTAGACAAGGATGACCCACTACGTTGAGCATGTCGCGGTCGTTTTCGTTATCGCCAAACGCCATCATTTCGTTAGGTGAGATCCCCAGCGCGCGACCATAATCGGCAAGCGCGGACCCCTTGCCCGAATCAAAGCCGATAAAGTCGGTCCATTCGGTTCCCGATGTCATCACATCGACCCGGTCGCTAAAGCGGCGCACGAAATACTCCAGCGCTGCCGGCTGCTCCGTCTCGGGCGTTTGAAACGCAATCTTAATGACATCCTCGTCAATGTCCTCGGGACGGTCGACCACCGCCACATCGCAATGGACCTCGTAACGCAAATGGTCGATGAACGCATCGTTGCCGCTTATGGTGTAGAGGTGCCCCTCGCAGGAAAGGGTCACGTCGGCATGGGGGTAGGCGACCACGGCATTCGCGATATCCATCGCCAAGTCACGCCCCATAGAGCGCTTGACGACGGCATGCCCCTCGCTCATCACCAGGGCTCCGTTTTCGCACACATAGGCGAGCTCATCGGCCACCGGGGCAAACAGATAGCGCAAGCTCGCATATTGACGGCCGCTCGCCGGCATAAACACAATACCGCGATGATGCAGCTCATTAATGAGCTCAAAGGCCTCGGGGCGTGGCTCGCGCTCCCCAGGATGTAGCAGCGTACCATCCAAATCACAGGCGATCAGCTTGATTCCCTCAAGACCCATATGTTCCCCCAAAGCATCTCATCAACAGCAAGACGGACTTTGAATAGTTGCCTCTCAAAGTCCGTCTTACGCATACGCACGCTAGCCGCGCGCCTTCTTTACGATCGTAAAGTCGGGAGCCATACATACAACGGCATCCGCCGCGCTCGACGCAAAGCGCCGGTCCGCATCGAGTTCACGGGTAACCACCGAGAGCCGAACACCCTCGACACCCCGGAGCATGCGGCCCAAAACCGGCTGCAGCGGCGTATACATGCGCACGGTATGCTCGTCCGAGTCGCCCCGGAAGAGCGGTGCGTGCATGTTGCCGATCTCCCAGCATACATGCGCAAGCGCGATCGGGTCCATGCGGTCGACTTCGACCAGATAGACCTCGGCACTGCGCAGGCGCACGACAACCGCCACGGGCACCACGCCCGAACGGTCAATGGCGAGCACGTCGCCATCGGCAAGACGACCGCCGTCGGCAGCATCCAGCCGAACATCGACCGTGCGCCCCAGCTCCGTCACGCCCACAAACGCGCATACATCAGCCTGGTCCCAATCGAGCAGTAGCTCATCGACCTCAAAGACACCGCCCAGCTCCCGGCGAAGCAAAAGCTCATAGGACGGGTCGTTGAGATTTCCGAGGCACGCTGTCGAAACCAGATTCGCAGGCATAGCCTAGTCCTCGACCTCGACGAGCTCGATATCAAAGTTGAGGTCCTTGCCGGCCAGCTCGTGGTTGGCGTCGAGCGTCACGGCCTCGGGCGTCACGTCAATGACGACGGCGGGGACAGGCATGCCGCTCGGCGTGGACAGGAAGAGCTTCATGCCCTTCTCGATCTGCTCGATGTTGGGAACCTGCTCGGCCGGGAAGGTCAGAACCATCTCGGGGTTGTGCTCGCCGTAGGCATCGGCAGCAGGAATGTGCACGGTCTTCTTCTCGCCCACCTGCATGTCGACCACGGCGGCGTCGAAGCCCTTGATCATCTGGCCGGCGCCGCAGGTGAACTCCAGCGGCTCGCCGCGATCGTAGGAGCTATCGAACTGCGTGCCATCGTCGAGCGTGCCGCGATAATGGGTCTTGACCTTCTTGCCCTGGTTGGACATGCTAACCTCCATAATAAGGGCGGCGCACAACGCGGGCCGCCATGAACATATGGCGCTAACTATACCCTAGTCATACAATTCAATGACAGTTTGCAAAGAAACGCTGCAACCGGAGGAACCATGGCATACCCCGTATTTGACCTACACTGCGACACCGCCGACCGCATCGGCTGGGCCACGCTCGATCTCGACCTGCGCTTTACCGCCGGCACCGACGGTTATTTCCCCGGCGACGAGACACATCCGCAGGATTTCGACCTCATCGAGGGCAACGCCTGCGCCATCTCGCTCGCAAAGATCGGCAACACGCCGTGGGCACAGTGCTTCGCCACGTTTGTCCCCGACGAGATTCCCACCGCCCACGCCGCGCGCTTCCAGGCGCAAATCATGGCGCACATGAGCGGCCAGGCCATGCTCAACCACGACCGCATGGTCAACGTACGCAGCACCGCTGACATTCGCCCTGCACTCAAAGACGGCAAGGTCGCTTGCATCCACACCATCGAAAACGCCACGTTCTTTGCCGAGGACCCCGCGCTGATCGAGGTGCTCAAGAGCTTGGGCGTACTCATGTCATCACTCAGCTGGAACGCGCAGGGACCGCTCGCGAGCGGACACGATACCCACGCCGGCCTCACCGCCGCCGGCATCGAGGCGCTTACGCAGATGGAGCACGCCGGCATGGTACTCGACGTCTCCCACCTCAACGATGAGTGCTTTGACGAGGTTGTCGCCCACGCCACGCGTCCCTTCGTCGCCAGCCACTCCAACTCCCGTGCGGTTTGCGGCGTCAAGCGCAACCTCACCGACGACCAGTTCCGCACCATTCGCGACATGGGCGGTATCGTCGGCCTCAACTACTGCAGCGAGTTCCTTTCCAACGGCGCAACCGACAAGACCGCCGCAGACGTCACCTTCGACCAGCTGGCGGCACATATCGAGCACTGGCTCGACCTGGGCGGCGAGGACGTCATCGCGCTCGGCGGCGACTGGGACGGTGCCACGGTGCCCGCTTTCCTCTCCGATGCCAGCAAGATGCCCGAGTTCCAGAACATGCTCTCCAAGCATTTTGGCAAGACCGTGATGCAAAAGCTCTGCAGCGACAACGCGCTTGCCTTCTTTGAGCGTTATTAATTTCACATCCCTTGAGCGGGCCGGCATGCCGAACGGTCGACATGCCGGCCCGTCCCCAATCTGAAGGACCGCTTTTGACGCAGCAGTTTACGATTTCCGTACCCCGACTGGATGGGACGCCCATCCCCGTCGTCGTTACCAAAAAGTGCGTCAAGAACTTCAACCTACGCGTCACATCGAGCGGTGAGGTCCACGCCAGCGCGCCGCTCGGCGCCAGCCGCGAGCGTATCGAAGTGTTTGTGAAGCGCAACAGCGCCTGGATTATCAGCCGACTTGCCCAGCGTGAGCAACGTCAGGCGACGGTGCGAGAGTCACTCAGTCCCTCGTCCATCATTGCACTTTGGGGCAAGCCCATCACGGTACAGGATGCACTCGATTACAACTTTGCATCACCCACACCGCGACCCAAACAGGCCACCTTCGCAAGTTTTATGGGCACCGATGAACCGGACGAAGGCCCACAGGCCAAGCGGCACGCAGCCCTCGACGGCCTAACGTCCGACGAGCTCCAAGTCCATATCGACCAGCTCTATACCTCCGAGGTCACATCGGCGCTACGCGATATTGTGCACGCATACGAAATCGCAATGGGTGTCGCCGTTTCCCGCGTTTCCGTACGCAGCATGAAAACGCGCTGGGGCTCGTGCACGCCCAAAACCGGCGCCATTCGCATCGCACGCGAGCTTGCCACCTACCCCGTCGAATGCCTCGACATGGTTGTCGCCCACGAGCTCGTCCACTTGCTCGAGCCAAGCCACAATCAGCGGTTCCACGCCTTGCTCGACACGTACTGCCCCAACAATAGAGCTCTGTCGCAGCGGCTCAAAAAACCGCCCGCCAACGAGCTCTAGCGTCGGCTAGCGCACACGCTCGATCTCGACGCCGCAGCTTGCCAGGGGAAGACCGACGGGCGCCCAAGGCTTATCGAGCTTAACACGCACGCCAAGCAGCAAGGGGTAACGACGTAGCAGCATCTGGGACACACCCTCGGCTGCAGCCTCGATGAGCTTAAACGTATGCTCGCGCAAATAACCATCGACATCGTGGCACACCGAGCCGTAATCAATAGAGGCATCCAGGTTATCGTGCTCCCCCGCCGCGCGCAGGTCGGCATAGAGTACCAAGGACACGACAAACTTCTGCCCCAGGGCGTTCTCCTCGGGATACACGCCGTGGTTGGCAAAGACCTCGAGACCGTCGATAGCAATGCGGTCGGCATGGCGCAGGTCGTCATAGCTCACATGGGGTACCGCCGTAGCAGCAGAAATGTCGCCCCTGCCACGACGGGCAAGCTCGGCACCCTCGGTCTTGGTTGCATTCTCGGGCAGCTTTTTGTTAGTCATCGCGATCGTCTCCTTCGTTTAGAACCCCGACTGCGCACACCAACTACACGCGAATCGACAGGTTCTTTTTATCATCGCTCCAGTTGCAGGCATTGCGCGCAGGGCATGCAAAGCAGGCGCGCGACGCTTTGTCGGCTGCATAAAGCAGACGCTCAAGCGGCTGGCTGTTCACGCGCAGCTTTCGATGGCCCAGGATGGCCGTCTTAATGGCTGCGGCATCTGCCGGCTCAAACGCCACGTCTTCGGGCATGCCGCCGAGAATCGCATCAGCGACGCGCTCGCTTGCAACATCATGGGATATACCCGATTCATACTGTTCATCTTTGCCGATATCGTGAAGAAGTGCCGTGGCATAGATGACCTCGCGGTCAAATCCGAGCTGCTCCTCAAGATTCTTGATCCACATAATGCGAGCGACATCGAGCAGATGGTCAATACCGTGGCGGCAGAAGATACGCCCCGATTCCAACTGTGCAATGTTGCCCAGGTGCCGCCGGAACAGGCCGTTGGCACAGATGTAATCGATACGAGGCATGGCACCAAAGGGGGCTAGGCCCGAAGCCATAAAGCCGCGACGCGGCGTCCCCTCATCGGTCTTCGATGCAAAGTCGTTGACGACTCTCATGGTTAGCGGTCCAGCATCCGAAAGAATCGCTCCTCGAGCGATGGATCGGTCTCAAAGACACCGCGACGAGCAAGCGTTACGGTCTTGGCACCGGGCTTTTGCACGCCGCGCATGGTCATGCACATATGCTCGGCTTCCATCAGTACAATCGCTCCTTGGGGAGCAAGATACTCCATGAGAGCATCGGCAACCTGCGCACACAGCTGCTCCTGCAGCTGCAGACGGCGGGCATAGACCTCAACCGTGCGGGCGAGCTTGGAAAGCCCTGCGACACGGCCGTTGGGGATATAGCCAATGGCAGCCTTGCCGTAAAACGGCAGCAGATGATGCTCGCACAGCGAGTAAAACGTAATGTCGCGCTCGATAACCAAATCGTTTGAAGCGACGGCAAAGGTTTTGGACAGGTGCTCCTCGGCACTCTGGTCCATACCGCCGGCGATCTCACCATACATACGGGCAACGCGAGCCGGGGTCTCCAGCAGGCCCTCACGAGTTGGGTCCTCGCCTATGCCCTCAAGCAACAGCTTAATGGCGGTCTCGACTTTTTCCTGATCGACCATCTGGGCCTCACTTTTCCGATTTTGCGTTCGCGCTATGGTACCACGCCCTCCGGCATCGGCCACAAGCTACATAGTATGGGTCGAATAGACCGGATCGTCCCGCCAAAGCTCCACGGCGTCGCAAAGCGTAACGTTCTCACGCTCGGCACGGGCACGCGTGGCGTTCATATCAATCACGCGCTGGTTGCTCGAGCCCCTAAAGCGCAACGAGATATCGTACAGGTCCTGAACAAACGGGCCGTCCACCAGCATGTCGAGGCAGGCAAGGATACGGTCCGTCACCTCGGTATGGTGACGACCGCCCGGCATAAGCTCCTCGAGCACGTCACCGGTAAAGCACCAAATGGTCTTCCCCGACTCCACAGGATAGGCCGCACGCACGCGTTCGATAAAGTCAACGAGACCCGCCTGATTCTCGGGTTCCATGGGCTCGCCACCCAGAATCGTCAGGCCATCAATAAAGGGATGGTCAAGACTGTCGATAATCTTGTCCTCGACGGCACGGTCGAACGGTTCACCCGCGGCAAAGTCCCACGCGACGGAGTTAAAGCAATTCTTGCACCCACGACGGCACCCACTCACAAACAGAGAAGTACGAACACCTTCCCCATCAGCAATGTCGAAATACTTAATGTTCGCGTAGTTCATAGGTAACTCTCCCGGGAGGCCGGGACATATCATCCCGTCCTCAAACATTCTCGGCCTGCGGCCTGCGAAACTGCGGGCGGGACGATATGTCCCGGCCTCATGCAAAGGTTAACTCAATGAACGAAGCGAACATCGAGCATAGGGTTCGAGGTCTAATAAAAACTTTGTTGCAGCTCAACCGTCATCGCAAATAAATCGCAGCTGCAGCTCGAATTATTTCCGCTAAGAACTTCGAGAAGTGAGCAGACCGCATGCTGCATCTCAACTACATCAACTTGGCTGAACCGAGAGGGCCGCTTGGGCTTTTGCTCGATATGAGTTCCGCACGCAAAGAAGGCCACTTAATGTGGCCTTCGTCTTGCGCAGGACTGTCCGAAATTGAGAGGCAAGGCCCTGCGCCCGGCCCCTCGGTTCCCGCTTACGAGAGCGACGTTCTCAGCAACTCGTTGAAGAGCTTCGGGT
>DBEZQF010000332.1:0-2599 GCA_048254795.1 Collinsella sp.
CCGAGCATCTCTTGGAGCTTGGCTGCCACGGCGTGACCCAGGCTCTCATGGCTTTCGGGCATCATATGCAGATAGTCGATATCGCCCGGCTCGGCAAAGTCGGCGGCATTCAAAAAGTCGCAGCCAAACTGCTCAGCCACATGCGCGTAGTACTCACCAAAATGTTCCGAGGCTTCTACGGAATGCTCGTCAAAATCGGTCATATATACGTCGGCGATCTGCGGCTTAATCTTGATAGGCGCCATCAGCAGAATGCGCGGACAAGGCGCAGCGTCGGTCCACGGAAACGCGCGGACGGCGCGAATCAGCGCCATGGCGCCACGGGCGATATCGGAAGCTGTCACGTTAAAGACCGTCTTACAGTCGTTGGTGCCCAGCATGATCACAATGGCGTCCAGCGGCTTATGGGCCTCGAGCAGCATCGGAAGTGCGCGGATGCCGTTAAGATTGGTGTCCAGATGGCACATGTCGTCGCGTACCGTCGTGCGGCCGTTGAGGCCTTCTTCAATTACATGCCAGCCCTCGCCTAAGTCACGTTGGGCCACGCCGCACCAGCGCACATCCTGCGCATAGCGCACCGCGGTGCCGTCGCGCATGCCCGCCGGATCGTAACCATAGGTGTTGCTGTCGCCAAAGCATAGAACGTTTTTCATCGTAAGCCCCTCGCTCAGTAAAAAGCCGACGGAAGCAGCCTCTCCCGCCGGCTCGACCTATCTGTCAGCACGTACCAATTACAGGTACTTCCGCCAATCGTCCTCGTCCTCATCATCCTCGGTAGCAGCCTGGGTCTGCTCGGCGGCGCGAGCTGCCGCAGCGCGAGCGGCAACCTGGGCATAGGACTCCTCGTTGCGCTCGGGGAAGTTTGCCAGCACGTGCTCGAACTTGGCAAAATCCTCATCCCAGCGCGTAGAAGGCACGGCAAAGAAGACTTGCTTGACCTTAAAGTCGCCCGACGCGAGCTCCTTGCGGAAGAGCTCGGCCACGGCCTCGGCGTCAAAGCCGTTGTTGTCGCAGCCCCAAGCGCCCAGCACGAGCTTCTCGCGACCTAGCTCGTCGCAGATGGCAAGCACAAAGCGAATGCGGTCGCGCAGGGCATCCAGCAGGGCATCGTCGCTCACGCGATACTCCTGGCGGGCGCGCTTAACGTTGGGCGCGGCGGCCACGATCACGTCGGCGTATGCATGCACGTGGTTGCGGTCGAAGCGCACCGCAGGCACCACCAGCGCACGGTTTCGGTAAAGCTCGCAGTTGATGTTGCGGCGACGGTTCTCGCCGTACCATTTGCGCTGCTTATCGAGAACGTTGTACAGATACGAATCGGCGCACAGCGTGGCCTCCTGGCCCAGATAACCCTGAATATAGCCACCGCCCGGATTGGTGAACGAGGCAAAGGCGAGCACGGCCATGTCGCAGAACTGCGCATAGCCACGACCGTTGTCCAAGATGGCCTGCGTGGTGGAGGCATCGAGCACGGTGACCTCGGGCAGAACCGGAGCGGGCTCCTCAGCAGGCGCGGACTCAGCTTCGGCGATTTCCTCGGCAGGCTCAGGCGCTGCCTCGGTCTCGGGCGCCGTCTCGGTCTCGGCAGCCTCCGCGCCCTCGACGTCCTCGGCAACCTGTTCTTCGGCGGCCACAGCACTCTGAACCTTGGCCTTCATCGCCGCGACAAAACCGGCAGGCATGCCATCGAACTCGCGAACACCGGCAAGCGAACGCTCGATATCCTTGGCGTACGCTTCGGACACAGTTGCCACGTGACGCTCGGCGGCCTTGGCACGGGCCTCGCGCTTGGGATTGGGCTGACCCGCTCGGTTGGACCTGCGGTTACGGTTCCTGTTGTCGACGTCTGCCATAAGTGGTCACCTTTCTCGGTCTCTGCCGCTATCGGCTTTTCCCATCCATGATACCCCGCCGCGTACAAAAAAGACGGCCCCGAAGGACCGCCTTTCGCATCGATTTGCACGCACGGCAAGCACCGCCGCAATTCGCCACTAGTCGCGACGGCCGAGGATGTTCAGAATGCGCAGGAACACGTTGATAATATCCACGAACAGGTTAGAGGCCATAAGCACGGCGTTGGGCAGCGTAGGCGGCACCGTCGTGGCAACATAGGTGTCGTAGCCAATAAAGCCGGCGAACACCACGATCACGATCAGGTCGGTGATGGTCTGTGAGACGCCCATGAACATCAGCACGATCTCAACCAGAATAGTAGCGAGCAGAATGCCAAAACCGATGCCATATATGCGCTGGAAAAACTTGGGGAACGTCACGCCCAAGGCGCCAAAGACAAAGGTGATGGCGGCCGTGGCGATAAAGGCAGTGTTGATGGTGGGCAGGTCGTAGTTGGCAAGGCCAAACGACGCGGTCAGGCCAAAGGTGCTCGCAAAGATTACGTAGCCCACAAGGGACAGGCCCACGGACTGCTTGCTGGCGGCGGCCGACATCATGACCATGCCGACGATGGTCAAAATAAATGAGCCAAAGACCAGCGGCAAAGCGGCGCCGCTCATCATCATGCGCGCAAACGACATGGTGCTCGTAAAGTAAGCACCGACGCCCATGGCGCAAAAGCCCAAAAAGATCAGGGCAGACATGG
>DBEZQF010000333.1:0-6952 GCA_048254795.1 Collinsella sp.
CTCGAGGAAACCATTGAAGCGTCTGGCATGGAGTTGCAGCCAGGTATTGCCGGCCAACTTGCCGAGGCAACGCAAGGTTATCCTTTCATGATCCAACTCGTTGGATACTACGCATGGCAGTTGGCAAGACGCGCACATACACCGATTATTGGAGAAGAAGAAGCCGAGCGCGGCATTGCAACGGCACGCGAACGCTTCTGTGCCATGGTGATTGAGCCCGCGCTACAGCGCATTCCGCCCACGTGCATCGCTTATCTGCTGAGCATGGCATCTTTGGGGCAGACGAGCTCGACCAGCATGGTTGCCGACGCCCTAAACAAAACGCCTCAACAGGTGAGTTCCGTCCGCAGCCGCCTGTTAAGAGAATCGATTATCGAGGCTCCCTCGTACGGCAAGGTCTCATTTGCCATCCCCTACATGCGCGACTACCTCTACGAGCACAAAGCCGAACTGGAAGTTGAACTGTAGAAACGGCAACTGCCCTGCAAGACGAAAACCGTTTTCGTACGGATTAAAGCAGACGTAAACGATTTTCGTCTTGATTTGCGTACGGAATTAAGACGTAAATTGCGCTTTCGTACGCTTATTACCAGACGCAAATTGTTTTCGTCCGGCCATGCGTCCCCAATCTAGACGAAAAGAGCCCCGAGCTCGTATTGAACTGCATCCCAATTCTTGGACGGGCGCCGATGCCCTGATCTCTGCCATGTCGAGGTGCGAGATCAAATCCTTGGCGCGCTCGCCGGAGTGGTATGCCTTGTTCGGCGCCACCTTCCTGTAGAGCTTCTTGAGCTTCGTCTTCCCCTTGTTGCCCGGCGGCATCTCCGTCTCAGGTGGCAGCCCTAGGAAGGACAGGACGCCGGGCAGGTCGCACAGCATCACGTCCTCGATGTCGGCCTTGGCCGCCAGGTCGACGACTCTCTGCGCTGTCGGCGAGATGTTCGGGGTGCTGCTACCGCCCGCTGGTTCGGAAGCTGGCGGGCAGTAGCGGCAGTAGCGGTGTGGCTCGATAGGCCCGAATATCCGTAAGGAAGGTGCTCGCTCTCATATGTGCTGATATGCCTCGCCTCGCGAACCTTGGGATGCTTCCTGAGGTAATCCCTCAATTCGAGCCACTCTTTATGCTCATAACGCTTCGAAATCGTTTCCCCGTCGACAGTTTCCTTCACATAATGGTATGTTCGAACGCCTTCGAACTTGCCGAACCCGTTCTCGACGCTGAAGTTTCTGAACCAGCGCGAAAACCCATTCAGGTCCATGAAGTTGACTTGGGGATGCCTGTCTTTCGTTCGTTCGAATGAGTGGACGAGCGGAGTGCCTTTGACTTGTTCCAGGCCGAAGGCTTCCATTTCGCGGGCCTGCTCCTTTTTCCAGAATTCGAGATACGACGTCAGCGTCTCGCTTATCGAGATCCTCCGCACGCTTTTCTTGCTTTTGGGCGAGCGAACGCTTCGATCGGCCGCGAACTGCTGCTCAATGAGGATGCTTCTGTTCTCGACGGAGACATCGGACCACGTCATCCCGAGGGCTTCTGCCCTTCTCATGTCGGTGTCGAGCATGAGCATCACGCATGTGATGTGCGCGTCCGGTTCTCGATTGAGTAGGATGTCGAGTAGGCGAGCGGCGTGATGGTTCCTTCGCGGTTGTCGTGGAACTTTTTTGCGTACGAGCCGACGGTGTCCCTCGATTTTTGGACGTAGGTGCCGCTGTTGAGTTCTGCCTTGTAGGCTTCGAGTGCGGCGTCGACCTCTCGGCTTTTGGTGGTATGTATGGTCTGCCACGGCGAATAGCGGTATTTGCCCGTGACCGGATCCTTGCCGAGGCTGTGACGGTAGCGCCACGTGTATTTGTCGCGGCGTTGCTTCGTTCCTTTGCCTATGACGAGAGGTCGGTCGTTCATCGTGTTCCTTGCCTGAAGTGCCTGAGAATCGCGCTCGGTTGCGCGGAATGGCGCAAAGGGCTGGGGCGGGTGGGCATTACCCTTGGTGGAGGGCCCTGCGTGGGGTCACACCCCAAGGGTAATGCTCCGCCTGACCGCTTTCAAGCTCGTTGTGGGTCGAATTTGGGTCGAATAATTCCGCGTACTTTTCTTTCGTAAATCTATGAAAACATCAAATGACCTGGAGTTATATTGACTTCAATTTGGGTCGAAATGTCTGAATGAAACAACGTCGTAGCGACCTCATAACCCGAAGGTCGGTGGTTCAAATCCGCCCCCCGCGACCATGAAACTTCAGGTCGGAAGCATAAAAGCTCCCGACCTTTTTCTTTGTCTAGGGGTTTCGGCATCTCTCGTTCTTTGGGTACCTCGAGGCGGGCAATCAGATAGATGCTTACGAGTATCATAGGGTCTTTTTACGTCGCGGTCGTGTCTTGTACTGGTGCGCCGCTCTTTGTGGGACGTGTCACTTTGCCATAGGTTGTCCGGCGGCGGGGCGCAGGTCGTTCCCCGTGGCGTCGCTCCTTTCGACGCTACGCTGCCTGGCTACTCGTTCCACTGGTGCTTTTTCATGTCGACGCAGCCGTTGTCTCGGAAGGCGACTCCTTCCTCCGTCAGTAGTGCTCGCTGGTCGGGGAAGTTTGGCGCGAGGCGTCCCGCGTGGTTGACGACGCGGTGGCAGGGATAATCGCCGTAGCGATCCGCCTCGCTCAGCACCGCTCCGACCAGGCGAGAGTTTTTCTCCCTGCCGATGAGGCGCGCTATCTGACCGTACGAGGCGACGCATCCCGCCGGAATCTCTGCCACGACGGAGAGAATCTCATAAACCAAATCTTCGTCCAGGACTTTTCCCATCGTATCGCTCCCGTGTTCGCTTTTGCCTTCGGGGGCGCGGCGCCGATCACCCGTGCTGCGATTTTCGCAGCTCCTCTTACCGAAGCATCGAGGGAAAGCGCGTGCGTGTCAAGGTTGTCTGGTCCAGTTGCTGGCTCGATGCCTCGAGATGTTCGCCTCAAGTGCGACCTGCCCCTATTGGAAAAGGATGCCGAAGATGTATTTGGTGATGGCGGAGCGGCGGATGACCCCCACGAGTTTGCCCTCGTCATCAACCACAGGAAGCTTCTTGAACTTCTTCTTCGCCAGCAGCGCGGCGACGCGGGCGATGCTCTGCTCGGGACGGGCACACACTACCTGGCGCGTCGCGAAATCCATGACGCAGCGATCCTTCAGGTCTTCGATGCGCTGCTCAAGGCTCTGATCGTCGAAGTACAGCATGGACGCGTCGCCGCCCGTGAAGATGGTGTGAGCGCGATGCTGCGCGATGGCTCCCATGACATCGCCGTCGGAGATGAACCCGACCACCTGGTTGCGCTCATCGATTACGGGCATGCTGCTCACCTCGTTTTCGGCGAGCATGCGCACCACGTCGGAAATCGTGCAATCCTGCGTGCAGGTGAACGGCTCTTCAATCATGATGCTCGAAACGGGCGTCCCCTCGAACTCGAGCGGGATGCGCTCGGACAGAATCTCGGACATCGCTTATGCCTCCTTCGTTTTCGGTGCGGTTTTCTTGGTGCGCACGCTGAATATGGCGCAGATAAGGGAAACGAGGCCGATTGCCGCGCACACCTTGTAAGCGACGCCCGCGCCCACGGCGGTGGCTACTTGGGTGCTCGCATCGACGCCGGCCGACGCGGTGACGCTTGTCATGACCGTGATGATGAGCGCCGTGCACAAACCGCCGGCGACCTGGCGGCCGGTGTTCGCGATGGCGTTGCCGTGGGCGATCATGTCATTTTTCAAGGCATTGACACCCCATGTGTTTACCGGCATGTTCGCGAGCGACTGGCCGGCGGACTGCAGCATGCAGAACAGCGCAACCACCAAGATGGGCGTGTTTACCGTCGAAAGCGAGAGCAGGAACAGGGCGCCGGTCATGAGGGCCAGGCCGACGATCGAGATGGCACGCGGACCGAACTTGTCGAACACCACGCCGGAGATAGGGCTGATGATGATGCCCACCGCCGCGGCGGGAAGCATGGCCATGCCGGTTTCGAAGGCCGAAGCGCCAAGCGAGGTTTGCAGCAGCAACGGCAACAGCGTGTTGGTGACCAGGCATGCGGCGTTGATGAGCGTGACGATGATGGCGGCCACGCGGAACTCGCGCGTCTTGAGCGTGCCCAGTTGAAGCAGCGGGTCCTCGATTTTGCCCTGGCGTACGACGAACAGCACCAAGCACACGACACCCGCGACGATCGAGCCGAGCACCACGGGGTTGCCCCAACCCATCGACGAGGCGCTCGAGAACCCGTAGAGAAGTCCGCCGAAGGCGATGGTGGAGAGGACGACCGAGGGCAGGTCGAGCTTGGGGTTCTTCAGCTCGCCCACGTTTTTCAGCATGAACACGCCCAGCACCAGCACGAGAATTGCGAGGGGGACGATGGCGCCGATCATGGTGCGCCAGCCGTACGTGTCGATCACCGCGCCGCCTACGACGGGGCCGACCGCGGGACCCGCCGACATGACGATGCCCGCCATGCCCATAGCCGTTCCTCGTTTCTCGACGGGGAACACCAGCATGGGAACCACCGAGACAAGCGGCATGAGCACGCCTGAGCCCGCCGCTTGCAACACGCGACCGATGATGAGGAACAGGAAATCAGGGGCTGCGGCGCACAGCAGCGTGCCCAGCGCGAACACCAGCGTCGCCCCGAAGAATAGCGCGCGGGTGCTGAACTTGTCGATAAGGAACGCCGAAACGGGGACCATGATGCCGCTCACCAGCGGGTATATGGACATGATCCACTGGGCAGTCGAGGCATCGATGGCGAAATCGGACATGATGACCGGCAGCGCAGGCGACATCACCGTTTGGTTCAGTAGCGCCAAGAAGGCACCCAGGACGACGACCGCGACGATGCGGATCTGGGTACCGGTAATGCGCCCATTGGCGGGCGCGACCGTACAATTATCAGACATAAGCTTCCTTCGTATCTATTCGATTCTTCGCCGAAGGCGCGCCGGCCCACGGGCGAAATAACATGCACGTGCTATGCGTGCATCAGATACGACAGGAAGAAAGCGGCTGCTCAGAGCGCACTTGGGGAACAACAGGAGAGGCCCCGTATACCAGGGGCCGCCGAATTGCGATGTATGCTTTGGTCAAATCCTTCATAGCGGGGAGGTATACTAGCAGCCGTCTTCGCCCCTTTCAAGGGATGTAACCCAGACGTTGATTTTCTTCACCGAGGCGCCATCGTTGACGGGTGGCGTGCTTCTCTATCGCCACACCGCGGGGCGAGGGAACGCCGCGGCGAGCTTGTACATCGGCTATGTGTGCAGCTGCGAGCGTGTCGCCGGCGCGCGCTGGGCGCCAGTCCGATCCGGCCGACTCTTGCCGACGGTCGGTCGCCGTCCTCCTCCATCTCCGCCTGCTCTGTTTTTGCTCGGCTCCCTTGTCGTATCATGGACGGACGAGAATTGAGCGAAGGCGGTACGTGTGAACATCCAGATATTCGGCACGAAGAAAAGCTTCGATACTAAGAAGGCGCAGCGCTATTTCAAGGAACGTCGTGTGAAGTTCCAGTTCATCGACTTGAAGGAAAAGGGGATGAGCAAAGGCGAGCTCGAAAGCGTGGCGCGCGCCGTCGGCGGGATCGACGCTGTGATCGATCCAAAGGCGAAAGATGCCGACACGGTTGCGCTCGTACAGTATCTTGCTGCCGACCAGAAGTTCGAAAAGGTGCTCGATAACCAGCAGATTCTTCGTGAGCCCATCGTTCGCAACGGCCGCCAGGCAACCGTTGGCTACGAGCCTGACGTGTGGAAGGGCTGGGAATAAAGCGGCTGGGAATAAAGTGAAGCGCCCACGCCCGTGGTTTTATCCACGGACGCGGGCGCTTGCGTAAGACGTCTCTTGTCGTTTGAGTGGAGCGCCCCGGCGGCGCTGAACAACGCGCCCCGGTGACGTGGCTCGGGGCTCTTTGTGCCGCACATCTATGAGAGGAGATATTTGATGCGCATGGGCGCTACTCCATGTAGCCACCCTGAATGGCGGAAACTGCATGCTCGGTAAAGAACTTGAGCGTGCCGGAGGTGTAACGATTAGCCTTGGGCTTCCAAACGGCGCGACGCTCGGCCAGGACGGCGTCGACCTCGGCCGGCTCCATCTCCTTGCCGGCGATGCCCACGATGGACAGCGAGCGCTCGGGGATGTCGATCTGGATCAGGTCGCCTTCCTCGATCAGGGCAATCGGGCCGCCCACGGCAGCCTCGGGCGAAACATGACCGATAGCCGGGCCCTTGGAGGCGCCGGAGAAGCGGCCGTCAGTGATCAGGGCAATGCTTGCGCCCAGCTCGGGGTCGCTGGCGATAGCCTCGGTGGTGTAGAACATCTCGGGCATGCCGGAGCCCTTGGGGCCCTCATAACGAATGATGACGGCATCGCCGGGCTTGATCTCGTGCGTCAGGACGGCGTGGATAGCGTCCTCCTCACAATCGAACGGGCGAGCCTTAAGCGTGGCCCGGAACATCTCGCGCGGAACAACCGTGTGTTTGACGACGGCACCCTCGGGGGCAAGGTTGCCGTGGAGGATGGCGATAGAGCCGTCGGTACCAAAAGCCTGGTCAAACGGGCGAATAATGTCTTCGCGCTTGAGGTTCCACTTCTCCAAGTAGCGGCCGCACTTCTCGTAGTAGCCGTTGTTCTTAAGGTCCTCGAGGTTTTCGCCGAGGGTCTTGCCGGTGACGGTCATAACGTCGAGGTGAAGCATCGACTTGATCTCCTCCATGATGCGCGGCACGCCACCCGCATAGTAGAAGAACTGCGCCGGCCACTCACCTGCGGGGCGAACGTTGAGCAGGTAGTGGGCGCCACGGTGCAGGCGATCGAAGTCGTCGGCGGACATCTCGATGCCAAACTCGCGGGCAATCGCGGGGATGTGCAGCAGCGAGTTGGTGGAACCGGAGATGGCGCCGTGGACCATGATGAGGTTCTCGAAGGACTCCTTGGTC
>DBEZQF010000334.1:0-1625 GCA_048254795.1 Collinsella sp.
CTGTTCTTGGCGCGTGCGATGCCAAAATCCATGACCTTGATGTTGCCGTCGGGCAGCACCATGATGTTTTGCGGCTTAATGTCGCGGTGGATGATCTCGTGCTTGTGTGCGACCGAAAGCGCGGAGCTGATCTGCGAGCCGATCTGTGCGACCTTCTTGGGATCGAGGGCGCCGTGGCTCTTGATGCCGCTCTTAAGGTCGGTACCGCGCAGGTACTCCATGACGATGTAATAGGTGTCGCCGTCCTTGCCCCAGTCGTAGACGCCCACGATATAGGGGGAGGACAGGCCGGCCGCTGCCTGGGCCTCCTGCTTAAAGCGGGCGGCGAAGGTGGCGTCGCCGGCATACTGCGGCAGCATGATCTTGACGGCAACCGTGCGGTCGAGGACCTGATCCTGTGCACGGAAGACGGTCGCCATGCCGCCTGTTCCCACCTTATCCTTGAGGAGGTATCTTCCCCCGAGGACCCTCTGTTCCATTCCTGCTCCTAACATAACTATTCGCTCAACGATGTGTGTAGTACCAAATGTGTGGCCGCTGGGGCCGTGTGGCGCGTTGCCGCTAGCTCATCGGCCGCGGCGTGCCCCAAGTATCCGCTTTGATCACGGGCATCACGCTCCCTGTGCGGCGAGCGCCGCGGTCAGGACGATGCCGGCAATCTTGGCCGCCTTGACGTCGTGCTTGTCGTAATCCTCCAGGGCCACCGAGATGGCAACCGTGGGTGAATCGTAAGGTGCAAAGCCAACAAACATAGAGTTGACGTTGGTGCCGCCGGTCTCGGCCGAACCGGTCTTGCCCGCAACCTTGACGCCCGGAATCTGGGCATCGGTGCCGGTACCGGACTGGACGACGGCGAGCATGGCCTGCTTGACCTGATCGGCGGTGGTAGAGCTGACAGCCTGGCCCAGCGAGCGGGACTGCGTGGTCTTAACCACGGTCCCGTCCGGGGCGAGTATCTGTGACACAAAGAACGGGTCCATGACCACGCCGCTGTTGGCGATAGCGGCAGCGATCACGCAATTCTGCATGACGGTGGTCTGCGGGCCAGGCGTGTGGTCCATGCCGACGGGCTGGCCGGCGCCTGCCCAAGCGGTCTCCCACTCGGTCATAAGCGACGGGTCGGCCATGATGGAGGCCGCGGCGGTAAGGTCCTGACCCAGCTTTTGTCCATAGCCAAAGGCGTTGGCAAACTGTACCAGCGAGTTGGCGCCGACCTCGTTTGCCACCTGGCCAAAGACGACGTTGGATGACACGGCGAAGGCCTGCTGCAGGCTGATGGTGCCGTAGCTCTCGTTGGCATCGTTGGTGACCGGCGCGTTGCCGATGTCCATGGAGCCGGGCGCCTGGTACGTGCTGGTAAGGCTGGCGGTGCCGGTTTCGAGCGCCGCGGAGAGTGTGACGACCTTAAAGGTCGAGCCCGGGGTGTAAAGCGCGTCCATGGCACGGTCGTACATGGAGCCGTCCTCGCCGCCGCCCGACTGGAGCAACGCGTCGATGTTGGTGTTGTCGTAGGTGGGCGAGCTCGCGCACGCAAGGACCGCACCGGTGCGCGGATCCATGACCACCACAGCGCCCTTAAAGCCCTTGAGCGCCTGCTCGGCAGCCGTCTGGATGCGCGAGTCGAT
>DBEZQF010000335.1:0-1371 GCA_048254795.1 Collinsella sp.
CTGTTGGGGACGGAGGAAAACGGATCATTTCGTAGGCCCGTGACCGCCTTGGAAACCGAATGATGGTACGAGCATCCATTCGGCTTCCAGGGCAGCCACAGACAGAACGGAGCGAACAGAAAAGAGCACGTAGACCTGCCATAGCTCACCGACAAAGCTCATGCCGGCAAGAACGGCAGAGGTGGCGATTACAGTGAGGGGAACCCAAAACGCGGCCGCTTACTTTATCGGCAACATGGCCAATGACAAGTGAGCCGATAACGCTCACCACGGTGGAGATGGCATTGGAGATGTTGTACTGCGCAAGCGTGATCCCGAGGTCGCTGACGATGAGCGGCTGAAACAGGCTCATGCAGTTAACGAAAATCGTGTAACACGTGGCCATGATGACAAAGCCAGGCGCCGGTAGTGCCCAAGATTGCCTTGAAAGACAAGGGCATAGGCCTTATGGCCATGCCCGCAGGCTTGAAAGGCAAGGTTGGGTACTACCGGTGGTCGGCGATATAGCCCAAAGCGACCGCCGTGTAAGCCGCGGCACCAAGTGGCAGCTCGGCATCGCTAAAGCGCGCCTTGGGATGATGCTGGGCAAAGTGTTCGTCCGTATCGGTCACAGCCGCGCCGATCGTAAAGTATGCGCTCGGTATCTCACTCGAGATAAGCGCAAAGTCCTCGCTCGCCATGGCATGGAAAAGCGGCAAGAAAGCCGCCTTGGGCAGCGTCGCGCCCACATAGCCAAGCGAAGCCTGGGTCATGTCGTCATCGAGCACGAGCGGGGGAACATCCGAGAGCGTCTCGATGGTGGCCGGCGTGCGATACGTTGCGGCCACGCCGTTGACGACCTCGGCGATACGCTCCTTGAGGTGCTCCATGAGCTCAACGTCAAAGCCGCGCAGCGTGCCTTCGAGCACGCAGGTATCTGGGATGACGTTGGCCGCTTGACCACCGGCAAACTTACCCACGGTCAGTGCGACCTCCTTGGCCGCCGGCACTTCGCGAGCGATAAGCTCCTGAAGCGCCAGGTGCACATGGACGCCGGCCGTGATGGGGTCGATGCAGATCTCGGGGCTCGAGCCATGGCCGCCCTTGCCCTGCAGCGTGATGCGAAAACCGTACACGCCCGAAAGCGCCGGACTCCCATAGAGCACCAGGCCGAGCGGCGATTGGCTGTTAACATGCATGGCAAAAGCCGCCTGGGGGCGTGGGTTCTGCAGCAGACCGTCGACGATGGCGGCACGGGCACCCTCAAAGGTTTCCTCGCCCGGCTGGAACAGCAACTTAACCGTGGCGTTGGCGTCGAGAAGCTCGGACTCGCGGGCCTTGAGCATACGAGCCGCACCAAGCAGCGCCGTCGCGTGCATATCGTGACCGCAA
>DBEZQF010000336.1:0-6910 GCA_048254795.1 Collinsella sp.
GCCATGCCCTGGTGGGTCGTATCGTCGAGGCATATGAAGCTTATGATGACGTGCGCGAGCAGCGCCCGCGCGACCGAAAGGAGTCCCGTTGAGTGTATTGATCAGCAACGATGCCGAGCTCGATACGCTGCTCGACGCGCATGAGGTGGAGCACATCTGCGAGGTTGTGCTTGCCGCCGAGGGCGCTGAGCGTGAAGTCGAGATTTCCCTTTCGTATGTCGACGAGGACGAGATGCACGAGCTCAACCACGAGTGGCGCGGTATCGACCGTACCACCGATGTGCTCTCGTTTGAGTGCGACTCTGCCTTTGATGAGGACATTCCCGCTGACGAGACGATTGAGCTCGGCGATATTATCTTGGCGCCGCAGGTTATTGCTCGCCAGGCTCCCGGTTTTGGTAACAGTCCCGCCGACGAGTGCCGGCTAATGCTTGTGCACGGTATGCTGCACCTGCTGGGCTATGACCACATCGAGGACGACGAGGCCGAGGTCATGGAGGCCCGCGAGGATGCCATCCTGCGCGATCTGGCGCTCGAGCGCGGCGAGGACCCCAAGTTGGTCCATGTCGGTCCCATCACCAACCATGCCCACGACTAGGAGCCGTCTATGATTCCCGGATCGAACAAGGACCATCCGTCTTTTTTAAAGTCGTTCTCCTACGCCATGGAGGGCTTTGTCACCGCCGTTAAAACCGAACGTAATATCAAGGTCATGCTCGCGGCGGGCGTGTGTACCGTCATTGCCGGCTGCATCGTCGGCCTCGACATTGCCGAGTGGGCCACGGTTATCATCTGCTGTGGCCTGGTGATTCACGGCGAGCTGTGCAATACCGCCATGGAGGCGATCGTCGACCTGGCGACTCAGGAACTTCATCCGCTGGCGAAGCGCGCCAAGGATATCGCCGCCGCTTCCGTGTACGTTCTTTCCATCACCGCCGCAATCGTGGGCCTGCTGGTCTTTGCTCACGCGCTTGGCTTTATTTAGAAAGGGATTCCCATGTCCGACAATATGCAGCCTACCGATGAGGTTCTGGACGACGAGGTTCTGGATGAGGTCGTGGATGCCGATTCGCTTGACGAGGTAGAAGAATTCGACCCGTTTGAGGGCATGAGCGACGAGGAGCTTGACGCCCTATGTGACGAGGACGAGACGTCTCTGGGCTTTGGCGATGTGGAGCCCGGTTTCCGCAGCGGCTTTGTGGCCCTGGTCGGTCGTCCCAACGCCGGTAAGTCCACGCTGCTCAACGCCTGCTATGGCAAAAAGGTCGCCATCACCTCGCCGGTGGCCCAGACGACTCGCCGCCGCATGCGCGCCGTGGTTAACCGTCCCGGCTACCAGCTGGTCTTTGTCGATACCCCGGGTATCCATAAGCCCAAGGACGGTCTGGGCTCCGAGCTCAACAAAAGCGCCCTGTTCGAGCTCAATGACGTTGACGTCGTCGCGTTTTTGATTGATGCCACCAAGCCCATCGGCAGGGGAGACGCCTGGGTTGCCGAGCGCGTCAGAGGCACCCGCTGCAAGAAGGTCCTGGTGCTCACCAAGGCCGACGAGGCCGACCCCGCACAGGTCATGGAGCAGCTCAAGGCAGCGCATGAGCTTATGGAATACGACGACGAGATCGTGACCTCGTCGGTGAAGAACTTCAACGTCGACGCCTTCATTGAGACCGTTGCGCAGTTTTTGCCCGAGGGTCCGCGTTGGTTCCCCGAAGATATGGGTACCGATGCTTCCGACGAGACGCTTGTCGCCGAGTTTGTGCGCGAGAAAGTCTTGCGCCGCACCCGTGACGAGATCCCGCACTCCGTGGGCGTGATCTGCGATGCGCTCGAGCAGACCAAGAAGGTGCTGCGCGTGCATGCCACCATTTACGTCGAGCGCGAGGGCCAAAAGGGCATCATCATCGGCAAGGGCGGCGAGATGATCAAACATATCGGTATCGACGCCCGTCGCGATCTTGAGCGTATCTTTGGCACGCAGGTCTTTTTGGAGCTGGACGTGAAGGTCAAGGCCGGCTGGCGCGACGATGAGGCCCAAATCCGCCGCTTTGGGTATAACGCCGAAGACTAACCTTTCGAACGCATATGGCAGGTTCTCGCACATATCGCACGAAAGTGCTCGTCCTCGACAAGACCAAGCTCAAGGAAACCGATTTGATCTTGACGATGCTTGACGAGCTAGGCCGCCAGGTGCGTGCCGTGGCAAAGGGCGCGCGCAAGCCTGGCGGTCGCTTGGCGGCGCGCTGCGAGCTGTTCTGCACGGTTGATATGCTGCTCGCGCACGGACGCTCGCTTGACATCGTGTCGCAGGCCGAGTTGTTGGAGGCTCCCCTTGGCGCCGCCCCCGATTACGAGGCGACCTGTGCGGCGAGCGCGATTGCCGAGGTCGCGCGTGTATGTTCGTTTGAGGATGCCGAGGATCCATTTACCTTTGCCATTTCCTCGCGCGCCTTAGAACTTGTGGGCGGCGGCCTCGATACGGCGCACATGGACCTCCTGGTAGCCGCCTTTGTCTTTAAACTGCTGTCGCATATCGGGTATCGACCCGATTTTTCTGCCTGTGTTTCGTGCGGCGACCCTATGCTGTCGTATTTTTCGTCTCAGGCGGGTGGCTTGCTATGCGGGTCGTGCGCGTCGAGCGTTCCGGGTGCCGAGCTTGTGTCGACCGGTGAGGTCGCCTGGTTACGAGCCCTTATGGGCATGACCTTCGACGAGCTTATGGATCAAAAGATCGACCCGCATACTGCGGCGTTTTTGCTCGGGCTTTCGCATGTCTGGGCGGCAACACATACCGATCAACGGCTCCGTGCGATGGAATTCATGTTGGGTCGGTGATGATGCGCAGGCGTAGGCTGCTTGTGGTAACATACCGACCTGTTGGTACCTCGACCTTGGTTGCTCGCTCCACCGGCGGCTTCCCAGTCCGAGGCGAATCGAGTCGCCCGCGGGCGACGTAAAACGAAAGGTGAAACAATGACTGTTTCCAAAGAGCGCAAGGCGGAGCTGACTGCCCAGTTCGGTAACACCCCGGTCGACACCGGTAACCCTAAGGTTCAGGTTGCCATCCTGTCCGAGCGCATCAAGGAGCTGACCGAGCACATGAAGTCCCACCAGAAGGACTTCCACACCCGTCGTGGCCTGCTCATGCTCGTCGGCCGTCGTCGTCGTCTTCTCTCCTACATCAAGAAGAGCGACATCGCCGAGTACCGTGAGCTCATCAAGGCTCTGGGCATCCGCGACAACATCCAGTAAGGATTTGTACATGCTAAGAGCGTCCTGCGCAGCGGGGCGCTCTTTTTGTGTAAGGGCGTGAACAATCACGCTCTGAAGCGTGGCGGGGGCAGGGGGCCCGCGTCACATGAGAAGCCCGCAGGCAAGGGGTCTGCGGGGTAAAGGAGAACAATGACACTCGTATCCAAGACCTTTGAGCTGTACGGCAAGACCTACACCTTTGAGTCGGGCGAGCTTGCCAAGCAGGCCACCGGCGCGTGCCTGGTCAAGCAGGGCGACACCACGATGCTCGATACCGTGGTCGTCTCCAAGGAGCGCAAGAACTATGACTTCTTCCCGCTGACCGTCGACTTCAACGAGAAGATGTACGCCGCCGGCCGCATCCCGGGTGGTTACCTCAAGCGCGAGGGCCGTCCCAGCGAGAAGGCCACGCTCACCGCGCGCATGATCGACCGTCCGATTCGCCCGAGCTTCCCGGACGGCTTCCGTAACGAGGTGCACATCGTCGCTACTTCACTCGTCGCTGACCAGGTCAACCCCTTCGACGTCATCAACGTCATGGGCGCCTCCTTGGCCATGACGCTCGGCGGCGTGCCCTTCGAGGGCCCGCTTGCCTGCGTGCGCATCGGCCGCAACGTGGAGACCGGCGAGTTTATCGTCAACCCCACCTACGAGGAGCGCGAGAACTCCGATCTGGACTTGGAGCTGGGCGGCTCCGCCGACTTCATCTCGATGGTCGAGGCCGGCGCCGAGGAGATCTCCGAGGACGACATGCTCGCCGCTATGAAGTTTGGCCAGGAGGCCCTTGCTGCCTTCTGTCAGGCTCAGGACGAGTTCGTCGCCGAGTGGGAGCAGGTCAACGGCGCCATCGTCAAGAAGGAGTACCCGCTCGACCAGCCCGTCGAGGAGGTCCAGGAGCGCATCTTCGCCCACTACGACGAGATGGCTGCCGCCCTTCGCGACGCCGACAAGCTCTCCCGTATCGGTAAGGTCGAGGCTCTGAAGGAGTCCATCCGCGCCGAGTTCACCGAGGAGGAGCAGGCCGCTTGGGAGCGCGAGATCCCCGTGGCGCTCAAAAAGCTCGAGAAGAAGGCCATGCGCACCATGGTCGTCGAGACCGGCGAGCGCGTCGACGGCCGTGCCGCCGACGAGATTCGTCCCATCATGGTGAAGGACAACTACCTGCCGCTCGTTCACGGCTCCGGTCTGTTCCAGCGCGGCCAGACCCAGGTGCTCTCCGTCCTGTCGCTCGGCATGCTCAACGAGGGCCAGCGTCTGGATACCATCGAGCCCACCGAGGGCAAGCGCTACATGCACCACTACAACTTCCCGCCGTTCTGCACCGGCGAGACCGGCCGCATGGGCAGCCCCAAGCGCCGCGAGATCGGCCATGGCAATCTGGCCGAGCGCGCTCTGCTTCCGGTGCTTCCCGACGAGAACGAGTTCCCCTATGCCATCCGCGTCGTCTCCGAGGTCATGGAGTCCAACGGCTCCTCTTCGATGGCTTCGACCTGCGGTTCCACGCTCGCCCTTATGGACGGCGGCGTGCCCATTAAGCGCCCGGTCTCCGGTATCGCCATGGGCCTGATCCAGGAGGAGGGCAAGACCGTGGTTCTGTCCGACATCCAGGGTCTCGAGGACTTCCTGGGCGACATGGACTTTAAGGTCACCGGCACCACCGAGGGCATCACCGCCCTGCAGATGGACAACAAGGCCACCGGCCTCACCTTCGACATCCTGGCCCGCGCCCTGCAGCAGGCCAAGGAGGGTCGCGCCTTCATTCTGCAGAAGATGCTCGATGTGATCCCCGAGCCGCGTCACACCACGCGCAGCACCGCTCCGCGTATCGTCTCCATCCAGGTTCCGACCGACAAGATCCGCGACGTCATCGGTTCCGGCGGTAAGGTCATCCGTGGTATCCAGGATGAGACCGGCGCTTCGGTCGACATCCAGGAGGACGGCACCGTCTTTGTCGGCGGCACCGGCGAGTCCGTCGACCAGGCTGTCGAGCGCATCAAGCTCATCATCAAGGTTCCCGAGCCGGGTGAGGAGTACACCGGTCGTGTGGTCTCCATCCAGCCCTTCGGTGCCTTCGTCAACCTGCTGCCCGGTAAGGACGGCCTGCTGCATATCTCCCGCGTTGCCAAGGGCCGCGTGGAGAAGGTCGAGGACGTCCTCAACGTGGGCGACGAGGTCAAGGTCGTCGTCATTGAGGTCGACGATCGCGGCAAGATCTCGCTCGATCGTCTTGACAAGCCCGAGGCCCCGGCTCGCGCCGAGGGTGCCTCCGAGGGCGACGGCGAGCACTTCCAGCGCCGTGAGCGTCCGCGTCGCGAGCGCTCCGAGCGCAGCGATCGTCCGCGCCGTCCCGGCGACAACGGAGGCCGCAAGCCCCGCCGTCACCATGACGCCGAGTAATAGCTACACATAAGCAGCTCAACAAGGGCGACCCCGGACAGGGGTCGCCCTTTTGCTATTCCCGGCGGGGGCCGCGGATAAAGTTTCTTGCTCTACAGTCTTGCTCACGACGGAGGCAACATTAAGTGGCCTCCTGTTCGTGCGGAACTCGCGATAAACTTCATCAGTGCCCGCCCCCCGGGAAACCTGCCACAAAGAGACAGGTTTATTTTGGTCGGTTTTATCTGGGAAGATGCTGCTGCGGCTATCTACAGATCTGTAATCTGACTACTGAATAGACTGTCTAACTAAATAGCGAGCGGCATTAACCAGCCCTTTTGCTTGCGCCCGGGAGGGACGCATATGAAGTTTATCGCGAGTTCCGCACGCAAAGGAAAGCACTTAATATGCTCTCCGTGCGAGCAGGACTGTAGAGCAGGAAACTTTACCTGCGGCCCCGCCGAGAATAGCAAAAGGGCGACCCCCTTAGGAGTCGCCCTTGTTGAGCTGCTTATGTACGGCTGTTACTCGGCGTCGTGGTGACGGCGAGGCTTGCGGCCTCCGTTGTCACCGGGACGGCGCGGACGGTCGCTGCGCTCGGAGCGCTCGCGACGCGGACGCTCACGGCGCTGGAAGTGCTCGCCGTCGCCCTCAGAAGCACCCTCGGCGCGAGCCGGGGCCTCGGGCTTATCCAGACGATCAAGCGAGATCTTGCCACGATCGTCGACCTCGATGACGACGACCTTGACCTCGTCGCCCACGTTGAGGACGTCCTCGACCTTCTCCACGCGGCCCTTGGCGACGCGAGAGATGTGCAGCAGGCCGTCCTTACCGGGCAGCAGGTTGACGAAGGCGCCGAAGGGCTGGATGGAGACCACGCGACCGGTGTACTCCTCGCCCGGCTCGGGAACCTTGATGATGAGCTTGATGCGCTCGACGGCCTGGTCCACGGACTCGCCGGTGCCGCCGACAAAGACGGTGCCGTCCTCCTGGATGTCGACCGAAGCGCCGGTCTCGTCCTGAATACCGCGGATGACCTTACCGCCGGAACCGATGACGTCGCGGATCTTGTCGGTCGGGACCTGGATGGAGACGATGCGCGGAGCGGTGCTGCGTGTGGTGTGGCGCGGCTCGGGGATCACATCGAGCATCTTCTGCAGGATGAAGGCGCGACCCTCCTTGGCCTGCTGCAGGGCGCGGGCCAGGATGTCGAAGGTGAGGCCGGTGGCCTTGTTGTCCATCTGCAGGGCGGTGATGCCCTCGGTGGTGCCGGTGACCTTAAAGT
>DBEZQF010000337.1:0-1033 GCA_048254795.1 Collinsella sp.
CGCAGTAAGGTACCTGCCGTTCTATCCATCGCAGGATCCGATTCCAGCGGTGGCGCCGGCATTCAGGCCGACATCAAGACCATCACGGCGCACCGCCTGTATGCCGAGACGGCCATCACCGCCATCACCGCACAGAACACCCTGGGCGTCACCGCCGTGCAGAACATCTCCCCGGATATTGTCGCGGCACAGATCGATGCCGTTTTTGACGATATCCGCCCCAACGCCGTCAAGATTGGCATGGTTTCCTCTGCCGAGATTATCGATGTTATCGCCGACCGCCTGAGCGCCTGGAACGCGACAAACGTGGTAGTCGACCCCGTCATGGTCGCCACCTCGGGCGCGCGGCTGATTGCCGAAGATGCCGCCGAGGCGCTCACGCGTCGCCTGTTCCCACTGGCGACGGTTATCACGCCCAATATTCCCGAGGCCATGGCCCTGCTCGACTATGAGGTCGACTCCGAGCGCACGCAGCAAAATGCTGCCATGCTCCTCACCCGCCGCTTTGGCTGCGCGTCCCTCGTTAAGGGCGGGCATCTTGTCAACGAGGCCAACGATGTACTGGCCGAACCCGCACCACTCGATGATGAGGGCAACCACCTAGGCGATCCGCTCACCACGTGGTTCCGCCACAAGCGTATTGAGACCGACAACACGCACGGCACCGGCTGCACGCTCTCGTCCGCCATCGCCTGCGCGCTGGCCCAGGGCATGGATCTTGCCGACGCCGTCAACGCCGCCAAGGCATACCTGACAGGCGCTCTAGCCGCCGGCCTGAACATGGGCAAAGGCTCCGGCCCTGTCAACCACATGTGGCAGTATTAAGATTCGCAGCCCAAGCCACCGCAAAGGCGCCCGCCCCCTTTGCGGTGGTTTGGGGTCGCGCTACTCTCCGAGCATCTCTTGGAGCTTGGCTGCCACGGCGTGACCCAGGCTCTCATGGCTTTCGGGCATCATATGCAGATAGTCGATATCGCCCGGCTCGGCAAAGTCGGCGGCATTCAAAAAGTCGCAGCCAAACTGCTCAGCCACA
>DBEZQF010000338.1:0-6942 GCA_048254795.1 Collinsella sp.
CTACGTAGGGCATACCCACGAGTAAGGCTGTGCCGGCAAAGCAGGTTATGCAGAAGGGGAGAGCATGAAGAAGCTGTATCTACTCCGCCACGGTCAGACGGAGTTCAACGTCAAAAAGCTGGTCCAGGGCCGCTGCGATTCACCGCTCACCGACTTAGGCCGTCAGCAAGCCGGGATGGCAGCCGCATGGCTCAAAGCCCACGGCGTCGTCCCCGACAAAGTGGTCTCATCACCCTTAGGCCGAGCCATGGACACGGCAAGTCTCGTCGCATGCGAGCTCCTCGGCCCGGACGCAGCAGCCGAGCCCTGCGAAGGCATTATCGAGCGCTGCTACGGCTCCTTCGAAGAAGGCCCGCACGGCGCGCTGCCCACCGACGTCTGGGATCCGGGCGAGGACCTGGTCCCCTTCGGAGGAGAAGGAAGCCAGGCGCTGCAAGAACGTATGGTGGATGCGCTTACCAATATCATGGGCTCCGAGGGTATCGAAACCCTTCTAGCAGTAAGCCACGGCAGCGCCAGCCGCCAATTTATCAAGGCCGCAGCCCCAGAGGGCTTCGAGCTCCCAACAAAACTCCCCAACTGCGCCATCATGATCTTCGATTTCGATGAGGCAAAGCCACAAGCAGAAGGCGAACCGTCCCAATGCAAGTTCACCCTCCAGCAAATAGTGGACCCCCAACAAAGTCATTAGCCTGAACGAGCAGAGTTAAGCAGACATCAACGTGTCGTCTCCCGAGCTTGGCAGAGGGGCGGCGAAATATATTAAGTTTGTCGCGAGTTCCGCACGCAAAGGAAAGCACTTAATGTGCTTTCCGTCTTGCGCAGGACTGTAGAGCAGCAAACTTAATATATTTCGCCGCCCCTCTGCCAAGCCCAGGCGACTCCACGCACTTTACCTGCGTAAACAATGTGAGTGAAATATGAATCTCGATGGATACGCCCGCAGCCGTGTATACTAAACAGCTGTGTGAAACCAGGGGAGTATTCTGGCTGGACAAAATGCCTGCTTAATAGGGTTGTCAGGTAGTCCGGACGCAATACAAGGCTGGGGAGCACGTCGTGTAAGTAGTGGTCCTCTAGGGGCGTACGCTCGGTGGTGTACGCATTGTCCCAAGACCACGCGAGAGTTGGGATCATATCTTGATCAGCATGATTCTCGGCCGCAAGATTGGCATGACCCAGGTTTGGGACGAGGACGACAACGTCGTTCCCGTCACGGTCATCCAGGCTGGCCCCTGCGCTGTCTCGCAGGTTAAAACTCAGGCAACCGACGGCTATGACGCCGTCCAGATCGGTTTCGGCGACATCAAGGCCAAGAACGTGAACAAGCCCATGGCTGGTCACTTCGCTAAGGCTGGCGTCGAGCCTGTCCGTTTCCTTCGTGAGGTCCGCGTCGAGAACGGAGAGGAGCACAAGGTCGGCGAGGTCGTCACCGTCGCTGATTTCGCTGATGTCGAGAAGGTCGACGTCATCGGTACCTCCAAGGGTAAGGGCTTCCAGGGTCGCATCAAGCGCTGGGGTCAGCGCCGCGGTCCTATGACGCATGGTTCTCACTTCCAGCGTCACCCCGGTTCTATCGGTCAGTGCGCCTATCCTGCGCGCGTCCTCAAGGGCGTCAAGATGGCCGGTCACATGGGTAACGAGCGCGTTACCGTCAAGAACCTTTCCGTTGTCCGCATCGATGCCGAGCAGAACCTCATCTTGGTCAAGGGCGCTGTCCCGGGTGCCAAGAATGGTCTCGTCGCCATCCGTATGGCCTAAGGGCCCAGCCCATTTAGCCCAGCGTCATACCAAGGAGAACACTTAAATGGCAAAGTTTGAAGTAAAGAACAGCGAGGGCAAGAAGGTCGCCGAGGCCGAGCTCGCCGCTGAGGTGTACGGCATCGAGCCGAACATCCACGTTATGCACCACATCGTCAAGTGTCAGATGGCCTCTTGGCGTCAGGGCACCCAGTCTGCTAAGGGTCGCTCTGAGGTTTCCGGTGGCGGCAAGAAGCCTTGGCGTCAGAAGGGCACCGGCCGTGCCCGCCAGGGTTCCATCCGTGCTGCCCAGTGGCGTCACGGTGGCGTTGTCTTCGCCCCCAAGCCCCGTTCCTACGCTAAGCGTATGAACAACAAGGAGGTCAAGCTGGCTATGCGCTCCGCGCTGTCCGCCAAGCTGGCCGATGGCGAGCTCGTGCTCGTCGACGACTACGGCTTCGAGAAACCTTCCACCAAGGCTGCCGTCGCCATGCTCAAGGCTCTCGGTCTTGAGGGCAAGCGTCTGACCATCATCGTTCGCGATGAGGACGTCAACGCCTACCTGTCGTTCCGCAACATTCCCAAGACGTTCATCATCACCGCTGACGAGGCCAACACCTACGATCTCGTCAACAACAACGCTGTGCTGATGCCCGCCGACATCGCCGCTCACTTCGGGGAGGTGCTTGCATAAATGACCGCCCACGAGATCATCATCCGTCCGATCGTGTCCGAGCGTTCCTTCTCCGGCATGGAGCTGAACAAGTACACGTTCGAGGTCGCCAAGGATGCTAACAAGTATCAGATCAAGGACGCTGTCGAGGAGATCTTCGGCGTCAAGGTCGTTCGCGTGAACACCCTGACGGTCAAGCCCAAGACCAAGCGCGTGCGCTATGTCGCCGGCAAGACCCGTTCTTGGAAGAAGGCCATCGTCACGCTGGCCGAGGGCGACACCATCGAGGTCTTTGGCAACCAGGCCTAAGACTCGCTGCTGTTGAGTGAGCTCATGCCTCCCAAATAGGGGAGGCGGGAGCTCAAGGTTTTGGGCGTATTAAATGGACACGCCCGGAACCGTGTATACGTCCGGTGTCATCGCACCCGAGGCAGAACCTCGAATCCCTGTCTGCGATGGCTAACGGATTCCTATTGAAAGGGATTGTAATGGCTGTAAAGCACCTTAAGCCGACCTCCGCTGGTAGGCGTTGGCAGACGATCTCCGACTTCTCCGAGATCACCTGCACCAAGCCCGAGAAGTCTCTTCTCGAGCCCCTGCCCAAGAAGGCCGGTCGTAACAACAACGGCCGCATCACCACCCGCCACCAGGGCGGCGGCGTGAAGCGTCGTTACCGTGTGATCGACTTCAAGCGCAACAAGGACGACGTGCCCGCCAAGGTTGCCACGATCGAGTACGATCCGAACCGTTCCGCTCGCATCGCTCTGCTGCACTACGCTGACGGTGAGAAGCGCTACATCCTGGCCCCCAAGGGCCTCGAGGTCGGTCAGACCATCATGTCCGGTTCTGACGCCGACATCAAGCCGGGCAACGCTCTGCCCCTCGCCGACATCCCCGTCGGTACGCTCATCCACGCCGTCGAGTTCCAGCCGGGCAAGGGCGCTGCTATCGCCCGTTCCGCCGGTAACTCCTGCCAGCTGATGGGTAAGGAGGGCAAGTACGCCATCGTCCGTATGCCTTCCTCCGAGATGCGCCGCATCCTCGTTACCTGCCGCGCCACCGTCGGTGAGGTCGGCAACGCCGATCACTCCAACATCGTCATCGGCAAGGCCGGCCGTAAGCGTCACATGAACGTGCGCCCGACCGTCCGCGGTACCGTCATGAACCCTGTCGACCACCCGCACGGCGGTGGCGAGGGCAAGAACCACACCTCTGGTCGTCCCTCTGTTACCCCCTGGGGTAAGCCGACGAAGGGCCTTCGTACGCGCAAGAAGAAGAAGGTCTCGAACCAGCACATCATTCGTCGCCGTAAGAAGTAATTTCGGATACCGAGTTTTAGGAGAAAGCACTTATGAGCAGAAGTCTCAAAAAGGGCCCGTTCGTGGAGACTCGCCTTCTCTCGCGTATCACCGCGATGAACGAGGCTGGCAAGAAGGACGTCGTGAAGACCTGGTCCCGCGCGTCCACCATCTTCCCCGAGATGGTTGGTCACACCATCGCCGTCCACGACGGCCGCAAGCATGTGCCCGTGTATGTTACCGAGTCCATGGTTGGTCACAAGCTCGGCGAGTTCGCGCCGACTCGTACGTTCCGTGGCCACAAGGCCAAATAGGGGGTTAACCGTAAATGGCAACTAAGTCTATTGAAACTGAGGCCACCGAGGTTCGCGCCGTCGCTAAGTACGTGCGTGTTTCCCCCAGCAAGGCCCGCCTGGTGGTCGATCTGATCCGCCGCAAGCCTGTCGCTCAGGCCTTCGACATCCTCCACTTCTGCGACCGCGCCGTCGCCGTGGATGTCGAGAAGGTTCTCCGTTCCGCCGTTGCGAACGCCGAGAACAACAACGGTCTGCGTGCCGACAACCTGGTTGTCGCCGCTGCCTATGTTGACGAGGGTCCGACGCTTAAGCGCATCCGTCCCCGCGCCAAGGGTTCCGCTTCTCGTATCCTGAAGCGTACTTCCCACATCACCGTCGTCGTTGCTCCTCGAAAGGAGGCGTAAAGCTGTATGGGTCAGAAAGTCTACCCCACCGGCTTCCGTCTTGGCATCACCGAGAACTGGCGCTCCCGCTGGTTCGCAGAGAAGGATTACGCTAAGACCCTCGGTAACGATCTTGAGATCCGCAAGTACCTCGAGAAGCGTCTTTCCCGCGCAGCTGTCTCCCGCGTCGAGATCGAGCGCGCTGGCGACAAGGTGAAGGTCATCATCCTCACCGCTCGCCCCGGCGTTGTCATCGGTAAGAAGGGTGCCGAGATCGATACCCTCCGCACCGAGCTCGAGAAGGTCGCTGGCGTCTCCAAGGGCCAGCTCTCCGTCGACGTTGTCGAGATCAAGCGCCCCGAGCTCGACGCCAACCTCGTTGCTCAGTCTATCGCCGAGCAGCTCGAGGGCCGCGTTGCCTTCCGTCGCGCTATGCGTAAGGCTGTCCAGTCCGCCCGCAAGGCCGGCGCTAAGGGCATCCGTATCCAGTGCTCCGGTCGTCTCGGCGGTGCCGAGATGGGCCGTCGTGAGTGGTACCGTGAGGGTCGCGTGCCTCTGCACACCCTCCGTGCCAAGATCGACTACGGCACGGCTGTCGCCAGCACCACCATGGGCGCTTGCGGCGTGAAGGTCTGGATCTACCTGGGCGAGAAGCTCCCGGGCCAGCCTGTTCCCAACCCTGCACTCGAGGGCTCTTCCCGTCCTCGTCGTCGTAACTCCGAGAGGAGGGGTCAGTAGTGCTTGCCCCTAAGCGTATTCTTCACCGCAAGGTGCAGCGTGGCTCCATGAAGGGCCAGGCCAAGGGTAATACCGAGCTGCATTTCGGCGAGTTTGGTATCCAGGCTCTCGAGGCCCATTGGATCACCAACCGTCAGATCGAGGCCGCTCGTATTGCCATGACCCGCTACATGAAGCGTGGCGGTCGTGTCTACATCACGATCTTCCCCGATAAGCCCATCACCAAGAAGCCTGCCGAGACTCGCATGGGTTCTGGTAAGGGTAACCCCGAGGAGTGGGTGGCCGTCGTCAAGCCCGGCCGCATCATGTTCGAGGTCAAGGGCGTGCCCGAGGAGGTCGCTCGCGAGGCTCTGCGTCTTGCACAGCACAAGCTTCCCATCAAGACCAAGATTGTTGCTGCCAAGAACGCTGAGCAGCGCATCGAGAAGGAGATGGCTGAGGAGGCCGCTCTCGAGGCCAAGTGGGCTGCTGAGGACGCCGCCGCCGCCAAGGAGGAGAACTAATGAAGCCCGCAGAGATTCGTGAGCTCTCGGACGCTCAGCTCGTTGAGAAGCTGAAGGAAATGCGCGCCGAGCTCTTTAACCTTCGTTTCCAGATGGCCACCAGCCAGCTGGACAACACCGCTCGCGTCAACACCGTGAAGAAGGACATCGCTCGCGTCCTCACGGAGCAGCGCGCCCGCGAGATCGCAGCGGAGAAGTCCGCTGTCGCCGAGTAGGACCTAAGGAGAGAACATGACTGATTCGCGTAACTCGCGTAAGGTCCGTACGGGTGTCGTTACCTCCGTCTCCGGTGCCAAGACCATTGTTGTCACCATCACCGAGCGCAAGCGTCACCCCAAGTACGGCAAGATGATGACCAGCTCCAAGAAGTTGCACGCTCACGACGAGGAGTGCACGGCTGGCGTGGGCGATACCGTCCGCGTTATGGAGACCCGTCCTATGTCCAAGATGAAGCGTTGGCGCCTCATCGAGGTCGTCGAGCGCGCTAAATAAGCAGTCGCTCTTACGACTTGTACGTTTCCGAAGATGTGCGTATGCCTGGCTTGCATACCACGGGCCGTATAAAGGCTGCGCACCTCTCTTCGGTTCTTAGTTCGGAGGAACATCTACCATGATTCAGATGCAAACCATGCTGAACGTCGCCGACAACTCCGGCGCTCGCAAGATTCGCTGCATCAAGGTGCTTGGCGGTTCCAAGCGTCGTTATGCAGGCATCGGCGATGTGTTCATCGGTGCTGTCCAGGAGGCTACCCCTGGCGCCAACGTCAAGAAGAAGGACGTTGTCCGTTGCGTCGTCGTTCGCACCGTTAAGGAGATCCGCCGCAAGGATGGCTCCTACATTCGCTTTGATGAGAACGCCTGCGTTGTCATCAACAACGATGGTTCGCCCGTCGGCACCCGTATCTTCGGGCCCGTCGCTCGCGAGCTTCGTGACAAGAAGTACATGAAGATCGTCTCGCTCGCTCCCGAGACCCTGTAGTTAGGGGAGATATATGTATATCAAGAAGGGCGATAAGGTCCAGGTTCTCTCTGGTAAGGATCGCGGCAAGCAGGGCGTTGTCCTGCGTGCTCTCCCCGCCGAGAACAAGGTCGTTGTCGAGGGCGTTTCGGTCGTCAAGAAGGCCGTCAAGCCCAACGCTGCCAACCAGCAGGGCGGCATCGTTTCGCAGGAGGCTCCCATCGACGCCTCCAACGTCAATCTCGTTTGCCCCGAGTGCGGTAAGGTTACCCGCGTCGGTCACGAGAAGGACGGCAAGAACAAGCTGCGCGTCTGCAAGAAGTGCGGCCACAAGTTCTAAGCTGCCCGCAACA
>DBEZQF010000339.1:0-2050 GCA_048254795.1 Collinsella sp.
CGTGGGCGAAAACGTGACCGCCACCCTACGCGGCAACGAGAGCTTCGATTGGGTTGTGCTCAACAATCGCGAAAAGGCTATCGAGGGCGTTAAGTCGGGCGCGTACTATGCTGCCGTCGTTATCCCCAAAACGTTTAGCGCCGACATGATGACGCTTTTCTCGACCGACGTGAAACACGCCGATATCGAGTTTTACGAGAACCAGAAGGCCAACGCCATCGCGCAGATCGTGACCGAGAAGGGTTCGAGCGCCGTTCAGAACCAGGTTAACGAATCTTTTACCGAGACCATTACGAGCATCGGTCTTAAGACGGCGTCCAGCCTGCTCGATTACATGAGCACCGACCAAGTCAGCAACTTTATCGCCAACCTGTCCTCGACGCTCGGCGATTCGATTGAGGACCTGCAAGACGTTCAGGCCAGCGCAACATCGCTTGCGGGCATTTTGAGCTCCACGTCCGATTCGCTGACGTCGGCGAGCGGCATGCTCAAGCAGACCGGTGCCGTCGATGAGTCGACAAAGCAGCTCATGGAACATGCCAAAAGCGGTATCGATGATTCCAAAGAAGCGCTTAAGGCGGCAAACGATGCCATCGATGCCGCGATCGATGGAAGTGCGGGTTCGTTCGACAATGTGTCTGCCGAGCTCGCGAAGGCGTTCGATGCCGCGAACCAGCATGTCGACCTTACGGTGTCCCAATTCAACGATGCCGCTTCGGCCCTCAATGCGCGCGCCAAGGATATCGATGCGATGGCCGATCAGCTCCGCAGTCTTGCCGACCAGGTGAGCGATGAGAATTTGAAGGATGGCCTCAAGTCCGCCGCGACGTCGCTGGGCAGAATCGCCGTTGAGTACCGCAACAATGCCGAGGATCTGGCGGCCACCGCGAAGTCTCTCTCCGACAGCATGGCCGAGGTCAACAACTCGCGTGCCGAGGTCGATCAGGCCATCGCCGATGCCAAGGCCGGCATCGCGGGTGCCAAATCCGATTACGATTCCACGTTCTCGGTTAAGGTCAAGGAGCTCAAGAAGACCGTCTCGGGCATCCTAGACTCGCTCGATGGTATCTCGGGCAATCTGGATAGCGCCGTAGACGGCCTAACCGACGCATCCGGTTCGCTGGCAAAGGGCCTCTCCAAGGCTGCAAAGCTGGTCAACAAGGCTTCCGATCAGCTGGGCGAGGCGTCCGATAAGATCAGCGCCTTTAAGGACGAGCTCGATGGCGCCCTGATGTCGGATGACCTTGCCACGATCAAGACGATGATTGGCAACGACCCCGAGGGTTTGGCCGTGTCGCTTTCCGGCCCCGTCGCGCTCGATCGCAAGCCGGTCTATCCGATTCGAAACTACGGTTCGGCCATGGCACCGTTCTACACGATTCTGTCGCTGTGGGTGGGCTCGATCGTGCTGGCGGCCATGATGAAGGTCTCGGTTGACGATGAGCTCATCAACGAGCTCATCCCCGTGCGCCTACACGAGATCTATCTGGGCCGCTACCTGTTCTTTGGCGGTCTGGCCCTGCTGCAGGCAACGCTCGTGTGCGCGGGCGACATCCTGTTTTTTGGCATCCAGTGCGACAACCCGCTGCAATTTGTACTTGCCGGCTGGGTCGCGAGTCTCGTGTTCTCCAATATCGTCTACACGCTTACGGTTTCGTTTGGCGATATCGGTAAGGCGCTCGCCGTCGTGCTGCTGGTCATGCAGGTCGGCGGTTCGGGCGGCACGTTCCCCATCGAGATGACCGGCCCCGTGTTCCAGGCGATCTATCCGTTCCTGCCGTTTACTCACGGCATCAACGCCATGCATGCTGCCATGGCTGGCGCCTACCATATGGAGTACTGGGTTGAGCTGGGCATTCTGGCGAGCTATCTGATTCCGTCGCTGGCCCTGGGCGTCGTTTTCCGCCGTCCGGTCATCAAAGCCAACGACTGGATCATCGAAAAGCTTGAAAGCACGAAACTTATTTAGTGCAACAGCGTGACATCGACGAAACATCGAGGTTTACTCTGCCGACGCTTTAGTGGGCTGGATTGCGTGGGCTGCTTGGTT
>DBEZQF010000340.1:0-1985 GCA_048254795.1 Collinsella sp.
CGTGTCCTCGTCGACGTCGCCGTAGACCTCGGGTGCGTGGCGGCGCAGCACCTCGAGCAGCGGTCCCATAAAGGCGCGGCTGCGACCCACGGTGTTCTCGAAAAAGCGGCTCTGGCTCTCGTGGATGCCCATGGAGGTGCCACCCTCCAGGCACGTGCGCGCATAGGCGGGGTTCACGCCCAGCTCGTACATGGCGTGACCTGCCTCATGGATGATGCTGAAGACGTTGGAGATACAGTCGTTCTCGTAGATGTGCGTCGCGATGCGCGCATCGCCCACGGCAAAGCCCTCGCTAAACGGATGCTCGGTAAAGGCAAGCGTGGTGTCGTCCAGGTTCAGGCCGACGAGCTTCATGAGGTCGAAGCTCATGGCGCGCTGGGCGGCCTCGGGCACGCGGGCGTGCAAAAAGTCGGCAGCGGGCTGCTGGCCGCGCTCGCCGATGGCGTGCACGAGCGGCACGACCGTCGCCTTGACCTCATCGCAAAACGCATCGAAGCTCTTGGCGGAAAGGCCGCGCTCGTACTGGTCGAGCCAAACATCGTATGGGTCGCGCTTGGGGTCCATGAGCTCGGCCTGATGCTTAAGTTGGGCGACGATTCTATCCACATAGGGCTCAAAGCTCGCCCAGTCATTGGCCGTCTTGGCTTTGTGCCACACGGCATCGGCCTCGCAGGTGAGCCTGGTCCAGGCCTCGGCCTCCTCGGTGGGGATGACGCTTGCCTCGCGCTGGTCACGGCCGAGCCCGCGGATCTCGTCGAGCAGCTGCGGGTCGTCTACGTGTCCGCCTTCAACCGTCTCGCGCGCTAACGAGCGTACGAGCTCAACGGACTTCTCGCTGGTCAGTAGCTTGTGATGCTCGACGGCAAGCGTGCCCATGGCGTCGGCACGGGCGGCAGCACCGTTGGCAGGAGCAATCGTCGCTCCATCGAACTCGGCAATCTTGAGCAGGTACTCGCGAGTCCACAGCTTGCCCTCGAGTTTGCGGAACTTTTTGACGGCCTTGTCGACTTTAGCGGCCTTGACGCCCTTGGCAGCCTTTGCCACGGCGGCCTGGGCCTTCTTATCGAGTTTCTTTCCCATACCGTATCCTTAATCTCGCAGGCCGAGCGCCTCGGGTGGGCGCGCGGCCAGTTTGCACAGCTACCTGCCTTGTACCCAGCGCGAACAAAACGGAACGCGGCGATATGCTCGCAGAATGTGTTATCCTATAGCCCAATGCGTTGACGGAGAGGGTTTTGCCCGTCGCGTCGCCGGCAAGAGAGGGAAGGTCATGGGCTGCAAGCCTTCCTGCGGTGGCAAGGGCCAAGCGTTCACTCCCGAGCAGCAACCTCAACGGGCACGCGGCCAGCGGCGGCGAAGCCCCAGTAGGGAAGCCGTGAGCCTCGCGACAAGGGGCAAAGAGTGGGCGCGGCGGGCCAGACATCCGCCGGGTCAAACAAGGTGGTACCGCGGAATTCAACCGTCCTTGGGCAATGCACATGCCCGAGGGCGGTTTTTTGTTACCGAACCGGGCCGCGTTTTCGCAACGTCAGACGGCGGCAGCCGCCTCGGCAAGCGGGGAACGCGAGAGACGAAAGGGAAGACATGAGTCTGATTGATGATCTGGTCAAACTCGAGGAAGAGGCCAAGGAGCTCGTCACTAGCGCCGACGACGCCGCCAAGCTCGAGGCTGCGCGCGTTGAGCTGCTCGGTCGCAAGGGCCGTATCACCGGCCTGATGCGCATGATGGGCAAGCTCGCCCCCGAGGATCGTCCCATGATGGGCAAACGCGCCAACGAGATGCGCCAGCTGATCGAGGGCATGCTCGACGAGCGCACCACCGAGATGAAGGCCGCCGCCCTCAAGCACGCACTCGAGCACGAGGCCGTCGACATCACGCTGCCGGGCATCCGTCCGCAGATCGGTCACCAGCACCTGATCAAGCAGATCATCGAGGAGGCCGAGGACATCTTCTGCGGCATCGGCTACACCGTCGAGTCCGGCCC
>DBEZQF010000341.1:0-10299 GCA_048254795.1 Collinsella sp.
CTCCTCCCGCTCCTCGCGCGACGGAGGCCGCCACTACGGGCTCGGCCTCCACGCCGCCTCCGAGGCCGCGAGCGCCCACGGGGGCTCCGTCTCGCTCGCCAACGGCCCCTCGGGCGGCGCGGTGGCCACCATCGCGGTCCCCCTGTGCGGGGCCTGACGACTCAGGCCCTCACACCGGCGTGGCTCGCAACCAAACACTTCCATCTTGAAATACGGGGAGTAAATAGCGAAATCGCAGGTGAAGGGGAGTAAAACGACAAAGAAAAAGCCTCCGTCCCAACCTGGGAACGGAGGCTCGGTTACCGTATTTACTCACCAATGTCGCTGGCGGCTTTGCCGTGACTCTCGTACGAAACAAAACTCAGCGTCACAGTGCGGCACTCAAAAATGCAGGTCAGAACCCTGTCGGGCTACTCCCACTCGACTGGAAATTTGAGGACTGCTGCAGCTTACTGTATCTCTACTTACTCTTTCATGTTCTGTTGCCTACGCAGTATCCAATTTGTTTGCACTCATTCCGTACTCACGAACAGGATTACTCCCAATGCACTTAAGAGGAAGCTTTCCCGGTGTTTGGGCCTAGGGTTTTAACCAGGTTGCCAGCCAAATCTTAGAGCGAATTCTTACCCTGATCGTTGCCAGCGAAATCTTCAATGATCTCGTCACTTTCCTGACGAACTCGTTGTCCAGTTTCTGCTCCTTGAAGTCGCGAATCGCATCAACGTCCTTCGCGCTCATTTCGCCCAGACACACCTTCTCGAAGGCAAACGCCGAGCCTTCGCCAATGGCTGCGACGATGGCTGCCGCGACGATGGCGTTTATAACTTCTCCTGCAAGGTTGACGCCGGGTATCGCTTTCAGTGCGCTGATCGCGGCCTTGGCCGCAATGCTTTTGTTTGGCTCCGATATAGACCGCGCTTGTCCCAGATGCTCAGCTCACGGCCGCTTATTTGGCAAGCAGACCTATAGCTGCGTTGAAATATTGGTCGAACCATGGTCACGACGATTCCGACATCGAGCCCGCAGTAGCCATAGTACGAAAAGGCGCCCGTGGGTTTTAAAAGGTTGCTATCTCATTTTTCGGGCAGCAAGTTACTGAAGTACTCGGTGCGGCCTGCCAGTACGTCGTCGTAGAAGCCCTGCTTCCAATCGATGTATTCCACGCTGGCCTCTAATTCGGCAATTTGCTCGACAAGCCTGCTGCGTTTTTCGGCCAGCATCGTTTTTCGTTGAGGAATCGATGTCTCACCTTGCAGGCATAGTGCTAGGTATTCCTTCATTTCTTCGATGCTCATGCCGCATCTCTTTAGGCAAATCAGGCTTTTCACCCATTCGACGTCGCGCTTGTCGAACACGCGACGATTGTTTTTATCGCGTTTCACGTTGGGCACGAGTCCCTGGTTACAGTAGAACTTCAGCGTTTGGTACGTCATGTCGGCTTCGCGACATACTTGCATCATCGTGAACAGATCGCCTGTTGCTTTTGCTCGCTTGGGCGCGTGTTCGTTTTCGCTCGCGTTAGCCATCTTCACGATTCCTTCAAGTTCCAAATAACAATGCTTGACCGTTAGTAACTATCGGTTGTTATAACAGCATCAGATCAATAAAGCAAGGGGGTTGTGGTAATGAGTCGCCGCTCCCGATACGCGAGGAAGGAATCAATATGGCAAACGACATGATGTACGTGACGCTTTCGAACGGCGTGAAGATGCCCCAGCTGGGCTACGGCGTGTACCAGGTGACGCAAGACGAGTGCGAGCGCTGCGTGCGCGACGCGCTCGAGGTAGGGTATCGCCATATCGATACGGCGCAAAGCTATTTCAACGAAGAGCAGGTGGGCTCGGCCATCGCTGCCTCGGGCATCGACCGCGGCGATATCTTCCTTACCACCAAGGTGTGGATCGAGCATTTCGGCGAGGGCTCCACGCGCGCGTCGGTCGAGGATTCGCTGCGCAAGCTGAAGACCGACTACATCGACTTGCTGCTGCTCCACCAGCCGTTCGGCGATGTGTTCGGCGCGTGGCGCGATATGGTGAAGCTCTATCAGGAAGGCAAGGTGCGCGCAATCGGCATCTCGAACTTTTACGTTGACCGCATGGTGGAGTTCTGCGAGTTCAACGAAGCGAAGCCGATGGTGAACCAAATGGAGCGCCATCCGCTGAACCAGAATGTCGAGCTGCAGAAATGGGAGACCGAGTACGGCATCGTGCCGGAAGCCTGGGCTCCCTTCGGCGAGGGTCGCGGCGGGTTGTTCGAGAACCCCGTGCTGGTTGAAATCGGCCAGGCTCATGGCAAGACCGCGGCGCAGGTGATGCTTCGTTGGAACCTGCAACGCGGTGTGGTGGTCATTCCGAAGTCGGTTCATCGTGAGCGCATGGAGCAGAACCTCGACGTGTTCGACTTCGAGCTTTCCGCCGAGGAGATGGCGCGCATCGCCGCGCTCGACACTAAAACTTCCAGCTTCTTCAGCCATGCCGACCCCGCTATGGTGCAGTGGTTTGCAAAGATGGTCGAGGAGCGCAAGCATCAGCACGATAGTGCCAAGGAGAAGAAGAGTTGGTAGGAATTACGGGAGGTTTTATGATGAATCGGATTGTTGCACGGCGCGATTTCGTGAAGATGGGCCTGTTGGCGGGTGCGACTATGACGACGGGCGGTCTTCTTTCAGCATGCGCTTCGAATGGAGAGGGCGCAGCGTCGCAGTCGGCAGATGGGCTTGGCGTTGGGTCATCGAGCGGGGCAAACCAGGCGGTGCAGGCCGACCCCGCCACGCCACCGCAACCCGTCGGGGGCAAGGTTCTTGTGGCGTACTACTCGGCGCAGGGCCATACACGTGCTGTAGCTGAGCGCATCGCGACGGCGACGGGCGGTGACATTTTCGAGATCACGCCCGAGAATCCCTATTCGGACGCCGATTTGGATTGGCGTGACGACAACAGCCGCGTGACGCGCGAACACGACGATCAAAGCCTGCGCGACATTGTGCTGTCTCAGGTCACACCCGACGCGTTTGAGGAATACGAAACGGTGTTCGTTGGTTATCCCGTCTGGTGGCAGATGGCTGCATGGCCAGTTAACCGTTTCGTGCGCGACAATGACTTCGTGCGTAAGACGGTTATCCCGTTTTGCACCTCGACCTCGTCATCGATGGGCTCAACCCGTCAGACGCTCGAGCAGCTTGCCGGTTCGGGTGAGTGGCTTGATGGTCAGCGTTTTGGCGAAAACCCGCAAGATGGCATGGTTGAAGACTGGGTCGAATCGCTGAACATTTGATAGAGACGTTGCGTCGATTTATTATCGGATACGGAAAAGACGAAGGCAGGGCAGTTTTCTTTTGCCCAGTGATTCGCGATTGATTCGAATCACCTTCGAACAGCGCGACAATCGCCAAAACACTCGTCGCAGGTGGTTTGGCGATTGTCTCTTTTTCGCCATGTTGTCGCATGGTCGCCATAGGGTGTGATGAATGCCGAATCCGTAGAATGACGACGAATCAAAATACCTGTTCAAAGGCATAAAATACCCCGGAAGCATATGCTTCCGGGGTGGAATCATTCTCGTGTTTTGCAAGTGGCTTGATTGGCTATGACCTTCAATGAAACTTTATGAGCCATGGTGAATCATTGCAGGTGGCTTTGCAAAAATAGCCTAGGGTCACTCCCACTCGACTGAGAATTCGTGCGCTGTCGTGGGTTGTGATGCTAGCTGCGCTTTCGTAGTGCTTTATCTTAGCAATGCCCAAATTGCCTGTACCCATACGGTACTCATATGAGCGAAATTACTCGCATACTGCCTTACGGCCGAGGGAAGTGACGCTCTCGGTCTCATCCTTAAATCAAGCATGAGCACCTAATTCGACACAAGCTCCTTGGCTTTCTCCAAGCGAGTATTTAGGTCTTGCCAGTGCTTTTCATTTAGCTTCGGAACGTTCTTTACGCCCAGCTTTAAAATACGGATTTCCTCATCGTACATTTTGTACTTGTGAAACAGTATGGCTGCTTCTTTGTATAGAGCAGGAGCGTCAAAACCCCGTCCTGCAGCAATGCAAAACTGAACAAGCGCCTCATCGTCACGTCCAGCTTTCTTCAACGCAATGCCGTTGAGCTCGGCATCAAGTCCGTCGGCATCTGCTGAGATTTGCTGCTCGATGTAATCCTTGTGCTGGCGCAGAAATTGCACGATGTCTTCTTTGGTTAACGACTTCGGAGGCTCGGCGTCATGCTTAGCCATATTCATGTCAAAACGTTCAAGTTCCAGGTTGCCGACAACCTTCTTCCAATTTCGGGCGTTACCGTCTGGGAAGAGCCGATTCACCGACCAAACGTTAAACTCTCGATCGGACGTCGTGTGCTCGATGGTTTTCCTATCGTGCTTGTGCATGTAGGGTACGTAGCCGTTCGCTTCGAGTTCGTCTCTCCCCAACTCCGTGAGTTGGTATTTGGGGGTATAGGACGGTATGCAAATTTGATCTTCTGGAATATTAGATACGATTCGATCGACAAGATCTGCCTTTTTGCCAGTTGTGGGCAGGCCAGAGTTTTCGAGAATGCCTCTCAACTCTGCAACCTTCAAAGAGCTAAGCGAATGGGCTTTTGGCGCCCATTCCAAGAAGCCGTTGGCCGCGAGGTTTTCTAAAGCGTGCCCAACGTCGCGGATTCCGTACTCGAACCACCAAAAACCAGGGTAGCCACCATTTGGCTTGGGATAGCGGCCGGTCTCGCAATAGCTAAGCAGCATGATTTGAGCAGGGTAAAGCCCTCTTGCGGAGGGTATGGCCGTTACTTTTCGCTCCTCGAAAGTGATTACCTTGGTTTGCATCATGGAATCGGGATAGGAGTAAAGGGTGTAATAACTATCTTCGCGATAATAAGGAACTTCATCGGAAGAGACAGTACTCGAATCCGCGTAAACCGTTTTTCCCCTAGAGTTACTAGCGCTTCTGTTTGTCGCCGTTGCAGTTTTCCCAAACTTGGATAGAACGTTTAATAATCCCATTATTACCTCAGTGACTGAATCTTTAGCCAACACTCTAATGGTTCAATTACAGCTCTCCGCGAGCCCTTAGATCCATTATGTTGATGCCATTGTCCCAAGTTATTTTCCACTCTTCGTATTCTTCCTGGGTGATTTCCTGGCTCTTGAGCTTGTCGCGCATTTCGCCCCAATCCCTAATGAACTCGGAAAGGTTCTCGCTGTTGGGTTCGCAGCTTATGAAGTATCTGCCATGCTCTTCGTCTTTATACGGCTTCAGCCGCATGCTCTCTTCATTTTGCAAGATGACGTAACAGAACTCGTACTCATTGAGCAGCTCCGGCGCGGTTAGGTACTCGCTGCGGACGCCGAACGCCTTGGCTATGCGGTCGACAATCTCGCGCTTGGGCACGCGGTCGCCCAGCTCGTAGCTGCGGAACGCGCTCTCGGTCACAAATGACTTCTCGGCAGCTTCGCGCTGCGTCCAGCACCGCTTCAATCGCAGGTCGCGGATTCGCCTGCCTAGCAAGGACGAAGGTTCTTTCTTCTTGAGCACGGTTGAGGCCCCTCTCGCGGACTCGTAGGCCAAACGTACGCTGCGGCACCCAGCAACAGCCCGAGGTGCGCAGCGGCAATGGCGCAATTCTAACACCTCACAAGAACGTGAGCAATTTTCTGAGAATCTGTTGACATCACATAAACGTGAGGTTATGTTGACAACATCAAAGCTCACAGATACGTGAGGTCAACTTAGAGATAGGAGCAGAGATGAACGCAAAGCTTATAGGCGTGGACGAGGTGTGCGAGCAGCTGAACGTTTCCCGGGCGTACGCCTACAAGGTGATCCGAAAGCTCAACGCCGAGATGCAGGGGAACGGTTGCCTGGTGGTGCCGGGAAAGGTCAGCCGGAGCTTCTTCGAGGAGCGCTTCTTCGGCGCGGAGGGCCGCGATGCCAGCAGCAAGACCGAGCCCGAGGCAGGCAAGGGAGGTCGAAATGTCGGTTAGCAAGGACAAAGCCCGAGGCACCTATTACGTGCAGTGCCGGTACCGCGACTGGCAGGGCAAGCAGTGCAAGAAGACCAAACGCGGTTTCACCAGCGAGCGCGCCGCCCGAAAGTGGGAGCACGAGTTCCTGCTGCGTATCGAGGGGGCGCCGACCATGACCTTCGCGGACTTCTACCGAGTCTACCGGGAGGACGTCTCCCCGCGCCTGCGCCGAAGCACCTGGAACACCAAGGCCGCGATGATAGAGACGAAAATCCTGCCCTATTTCGAGGCCAAGCCCATCAACGAGATCGCCTCGACGGACGTCATCGCCTGGGAAAACGAGCTGATGGAGCTGCGGACCAGCAACGGCCTGCCGCTCAGCCCGACCTACCTGCACAGCATCTGCAACCAGTTCTCCGCCATCATGAACCACGCGGTGAAGCACTACGGCCTTGCCTCCAACCCCATGCACAAGGTTGGCAAGATCGGCGAGAAGAACGCCGAAGAGATGCACTTCTGGACCAAGGACGAGTACCTGCGCTTCAGCCGCGAGCTTCGAGACAAGCCCGCATCCCACATGGCGTTCGAGATCCTGTACTGGTGCGGCCTGCGCGTTGGCGAGCTACTGGCGCTCACGCCCCGGGACTTCGATTTCGCGCGCCGCACGGTGTCGGTAACGAAGTCGTACCAGCGCATCGGCCGCGAAGACGTGATTACCGCCCCGAAGACCAAGAAATCGGTGAGGACCATCGTGATGCCCGAGTTCCTGGCCGAGGAGACGCGCGACTACCTTGCCTGCCTTCGCGGCATCGCCGAGGACGAGCGGATATTCCGCCACACCAAGAGCTTCCTGCGCGAGGAGATGCGCCGCGGCTGCAAAGCGTGCGGCATGGAGCCCATCCGCATCCACGACCTGCGCCACAGCCACGTGAGCCTGCTCATCGAGCTCGGCTACTCGGCGCTGGCCATCGCCGACCGCATGGGGCACGAGAGCACCGAGGTGACCATGCGCTACGCGCACCTGTTCCCGAACAAGCAGCAGGAAATGGCTGCCGACCTTGATATACAGCGCGCGGCAAGCGCCGGATACAACCCGATGAGAGCCCTGAAGGAGGCGAAAGACGATGAGTAGGAAGAACCTGGACGAGCACGGGCGCCTGCGCAGCAAGACGGTGTCGTTTCGCGTGTCCCCCGAAGAAGGTCAGAGGCTGGACGCGATCGTGGCCATGAGCGGTCTGACGAAGCAGGACTACATCGTGGCGCGGCTTCTGTGCCAGGAGGTGACCGTGGTGCCCAGCAGCCGCGTGCAGAAGGGCATGGAAGAGGGCATGCAGATGGTCTACTGCGAGCTTTTGCGCTTGGGAGAAGGCTACGAAGTGCAGCCCGAGGTGCTTGACGTGATTCGAATGCTCGCGGCGCTTTTCGAGGGCTTCGGCGGCGAAGGCGCCCACATCGCGCAGTGCTCGCCGCGGAACGCGCTCATGCGCATGGAGCGGGGCGATTAGCGATGTCCTACTTTGAACGGATGGAGGAGCGGAGGCGCAGGCTGCGCAACCACGGCTTCGAGGGAGAGCCGAGCGGCGAGCAGCTCGTCGACTACGCGCTCTCGCTGGAAGACCGCCTCAACGCCGTATGCGCTGCAACGGGCCTGCGGCTTCGCCAAGATGCCCGCGGCAGATGGTTCGCCGCGGCCGAGCAGGAGGGGTCGGGGCGATGGCCGCGCTAGAGGTGCGCCTTGCAAGCGAGCTCATCCAGGAGCCGCCCGTCGAGGCCGATTGGATAATCGAGGATCTTCTGCCCCTAGGCGGGCACGTCATCGCGGGCTCGCCGAAATGCGGGAAGAGCTGGCTGTGCCTGTCCATCGGCCTGGCTGTAAGCTCGGGAAGCCCGTTCTGGGGCTTCGCCACCAAGAAGTGCGGCGTGCTCTACTTGTGCCTGGAAGACACCTACGAGCGCGTGAAGAAGCGCCTTTGGGCGCTTTCCGACGTGGCGAGCGAGCGCTTCTTCCTAAGCAACGCAGCACCGTGCCTGGGCGAAGGCCTAGTGGAGCAGGTCGGCGGATTCCTGGACGAGAACCCCGACGTGCGCCTGGTGATAGTGGACACCTTCCAGAAGGTGCGCAGGCCGAGCAGCGACAGCCTGTATGCGGCGGACTACCGCGATTTCGGGGCGCTGAAGAAGCTGGCAGATGACCATGCCGCGTGCCTTATCGCCGTGCACCATACGCGCAAGCAGGCCGACAGCGACGTGATGAACACGGTTTCCGGCACCAACGGGATCACGGGGAGCGCCGACAGCACCTGGGTTCTGTCGAGGCCCAACAGGGGCGCCGCCGACGCAACGCTTTCCATTACGGGGCGCGACGTGCAGTTCCAAGAACTGAAGCTGCGGCTTAAGGACTGCATCTGGGAGATGGTGGGCAAAACCAGCGAGGAGGAGCTCGAGGAGCGCGATATCCCCGATTGCGTCATGCGCACGCTCGACTTCATGTCGCGCGGCGTGAGCATCTGGCAGGGAACCATGAGCAACCTCATGGATGCTGCGGGGGTCGAGGGCGTGACGGTCCCCGTGCTGGGCAAGCACCTCGCACAGAACAGCGGCTTCATGCTCTCAAGGGGCGTGCGCTACGCCAAGAAGCACACGAGCGCGGGCCAGCTGGTGACGCTTCAGCGCATAGAGGGTGAAGGCGGTGAAGGCAGTGAAGGGAAACCGGCTATATAGGAATCTGCCGTCATTGCCGTCATTGCCGTCACGGGGCCGTTCGCAAGAGCGGCCCCGTTTTGCATTGCGCGACGGCGGCGGAGCCGCGACTGGCGAGTGCATTGGTGCGACACTGGCAAGCGGTGATTTTTGAGCGGATATGAGCTGATCGATTAATTCAGCAAGTAGCCTATGCCGTCGGACAAATCCTCGGCATAGGAGGACGGCGGCGTCCATTGAGCACCCGTTTGCGGGGGGTCCCGCGCCCCTAGGCTCGCTTCCCGTGCGTTTCGCACAAGCCGCAATAACCGGAGCGTCACCTGTATGGTTTAGATTTCTGAATTGGCGTTTGGCGGTTGCTATTTCCGTGAGTGCATTATGAGTACACAATAAAGAGTGCCAGCAATCTAAGGTATCCTTGTGAGTACGGATTTTAGAGATAGTTGGTAAAAGCGCTGGTGAACCGCACGTTATCATGCGCTTTGGCAACAAAGCTAATCGCTTGGCTATTATAATTTCGCTCAAACCGCAGTTCAGACAATAAGTCGAAAGGCCTTCGGAACTCTATCCGAAGGCCTTTCGCGTTACATGAGAATCATTGGCTTAGAGGTATTTCAGCGAATCCAGAAGCATCAAAATGCATCAAAACTCACGCCAAAACAACCTCACGATAATGTGCGTAACTATTCCCACTCGATCGTCGCGGGCGGCTTGGACGTGATGTCATAGCACACGCGGTTGGCGCCGGGGACCTCGGCAACGATGCGGCCAGAAATGCGGGCCAGCACGTCGTAGGGCAGCTTGGCCCAGTCGGCGGTCATGGCATCGCTGGACTCGACGGCACGCAGGATGATCGGACGCTGGTAGGTGCGCTCGTCGCCCATAACGCCGACGGACTTAATGTCGGGCAGAACCGCGAAATACTGCCAGCAGCTGTGCTCGGAGTTGCGCTCGCCGGTCTGCTCAAACAGACGCTGATTGTAGGCATCCAGCTCCTCGCGCACGATGGCGTCGGCGTTCTTGAGGATCTCGAGCTTCTCCTTGTCGACCGCACCGATGATGCGAATGGCAAGACCCGGGCCCGGGAAGGGCTGGCGGAACACGATGTGACCCGGCAGGCCCAGTGCCAGACCAAGTGCACGGACCTCGTCCTTAAAGAAATGATCGAGCGGCTCGATGAGGTCGAAGTGCACGCCCTCGGGGAACGGGATCAGGTTGTGGTGGCTCTTGATGGTGGCCGTCTTGCCGCCCGTCTTGCGAGCGCCGGACTCGATGATGTCGGGGTAGATGGTGCCCTGAGCCAGGTATTTGACCGGCTTGCCATCGGTCTCGAGCTGCTGCGCCACGGCGAAGAACTCTTTCCAGAACTGCGTACCGATGATGCGGCGCTTCTCCTCGGGCTCGGTCACGCCGGCCAGAAGCTCGGCATAACGGTCCTCGGCGTGGACGTGGATAAAGTCGACGTCAAACTGCTTGGTGAAGACCTCCTCCACCTGCTCGGGCTCGCCCTTGCGCAGCAGGCCGTGGTTGATGAACACGCAGGTCATCTGCTTGCCCACGGCGCGAGCGCCCAGCGCAGCCACGACGGAGGAGTCGACGCCACCGGACAGGGCCAGAATCACGCGGTCGTCGCCGACCTTC
>DBEZQF010000342.1:0-3269 GCA_048254795.1 Collinsella sp.
GAGCGGCCTGCTTGGCAAGCTTCTTAAAGGAGAACGGGGCACGGGTGGCACCGAAGATGCCGGCCACGTGGTCCTCGAAGATGTTCAGGAAGTTCACGAAAGATCACTCTCCGTATAGGTTCTTTGGTATCCGAGCAAATATAGGCATATCCCAACAATTATAGAGGATAGGGTTCCCGCAACCGCCGCCTTGACGACGACCGCGGCCGCAAGGCTGGCAATTTCCATATGGTGTGCAAGACAGAGCGACGCCGCGGAGCCTATTCCGCAGCCGGCGATGGCAGCGATTGCAGTCAGGTTCGAGCCCTGCTCGGCACGCTTGGCATGGACGTTGAGCAGCAGAGATGTCAGTGCAGCTGTCGCCGCGACGAGCACGACGGCAGCCCAGAAGAGCATGTCTCCCAGTGCCGTGGCAACATTGCCGAGCCCCAGCACGCCTCCGGCGGAAAGCGCAACCGTAGCCAGGCGGCCAAAAAGCGCGCCCATCCCCGTGGCGGCCGCGGCGCTTGCCGGGCCGAGCCAAAAGGCCGCGATGCCGGCGGCGACCCCGGCGGCAAGGAGGACGTCGCCCGTTAGACAGCCAAGTGCCACCGCGCAGGTGAGCGCGGCGCTCGCGGCGGCCTCGGTGCGGCCCCAGGCGATCCACCAACCGGACATGGCAGCGGCAAAGAGCACCGCGACGGGCAGCATCGACAGGATGCCCTGCGTCTGCATGGTGGCGTTGGCCATAAGTACCAAAAAGCCCACGGCCGAGATAGCCGAGCCAATCTGCGGGGCCAGGCCGGCGGCCGCCCCAATCGCGATGGCCGCGGCAATAAGTCCGGGAAGCGCCGCGACGCCAGCCGTCTGCATGATCAAAAAGCTAAAGGCGCCGCACGTTAGCGCCGAGATGGCGCGCATGGTGTAATCGCGCGCGTGGCCCCAGCGCGTGCCGGCCCAGCCGAGTGCGGGGTCGACCTCGATGGTGTCGTCCTCATAGGGCAGCGATTCGATATCGTCTGCCGTGCGCTCGTCATCCGACAGCTCGCCCACCATCTGCTCTAGGCTGCGACGGCCCTCGCGCACGCTGCCCAAGCCGGCGAGCAGCTGGTCGCAAAATGCCTCGATGCTGCTGGGGCGGTCTTGCGGCATGGGGGAGAGGGCGCTCATGAGCGCAGCCTCGGCTCCCGGGGGAAAGTGCGGGATGAGCTCGCTGGGGTAGGTGGCACCGCCGATGATGCGGCCGAGCGAGTCGGCGGGCGTGGCGGCCATAAAGGGGGCGCTGCCGCACAGTCCCTCGTAGATCACGCAGGCGAGGGCAAAGACATCGGCGCGCTCGTCGACTGTGCCGGTCTCGATGTCGAGCTGCTCGGGCGGCATGTAGCCGATGGTGCCGCCGCGCGAGCCGCCAAAGCCGCCGGCAGACGACAGCCGCGCCATGCCAAAGTCGGTGAGCTTTACATTGCCCGAGTGGTCGATGAGCACGTTGGCGGGCTTAATGTCCAGGTGGAGCACGCCGTTGCTATGGGCGAAAGTGAGTGCCTGGCCCAGCGCGTCGGCAATTGCCGCGGCCTCGTCAAAGGTGAGCGAATGGCCGTCCACGCGATGCAAAAACTCGGCTAGGGACATGCCGTCGACATACTCCATGACCAGGTAGGCATAGGCGGTATCGTGCGTAAAGTCGATAACCTGCACGATATTGGGATGTTGAAGCATGGCAGCGGTGTGTGCCTCGCGCAGGACATCCATGATGTCGCTGGCGGGCATGCCGGCACCGCCTGTGAGGGGGATGCGCTTAATGGCGACGCGACGGCGCAGGTGCGTGTCGCGGCAAATCTCGATGGAGCCAAAACCGCCGGTCGCGAGCGTCTCGAGCGGCTGAAACCGCTTGAGCAGCTCGCGAGAGCTGGTGCCCTCCAAGGGAACGTCCGGCGAGAACCGGGCGGTATGTTGCGAGAAAAGCGGCATGGCCAACCCTCGTGCGTTTAAAGTTCGTTTGCGAGCGGCGGGCCGGGGTCAAGCCGTTCGCGGTGGCATAGATGCTGCTAGTTTAGCACGCTCGCGCGCATGGTGAAGGTAGCGGGGCGAGGTGGCCTATCTGACTTGGCCTTCGTCTCGACCCATCCGGAAAGCGCGCCCCAGTTTTCGGCCAAATTGCGGGATGCGTTTTCCGGATGGGGTAGGCTGTGGAAACTGTGTCCCAGAATATTGGCCTAGAACGGGATGCATTTTCCAAATCGGCGCTCAAAAGGAAACCGCATCCCACTTTGGAGTGCCAAAACGGGATACGGTTTCCGCTGTCATTCTAAGTTTTGCCTAAGTAGATGGCTGGTGCTTGGATACCGTGCCGGGTCTTAGCGCTTCCTCTTGTTCTTCTTCTGCTTGCGCTGCTTACCCTTGGTCTCCTGGGGCTGGTCGCCCTGCTTGGCCTTGGCAGCGGCCTTTTCGGCCTTCATCTTCTTGCGTTTGGTCTCGATGTGCAGCTTTTTGTTGATGCGCGCCTTGAGGAAGGAGCCAAACTGCTCGGCATCGCCACGCACAAAGGTGTCCTTAGGGATCGTCACGCCCTGGTCGGCGAACATGGCCACAAAGATGCGCTCGCCGTCGAGCACGTGGTCGAGCTTCTCAAACGGGAAGAACTGCGACTTGCCGCTCTTGCCCCAGACCATCAGGCCGTCCTCGTTGGCGGCGACGCGGCGGTAGCGGCCGCCCATGGACTCGTCTGCCTCGACGGATTCGATAAAGTCGCGCGCAAGCGTATGGTGCAGATTTTTGCTCCACCAGGCCAAAAAGGCGCCGAATACGATCAGGACGACGCCGAACTTGATCCAGTTGCCGCCGGCCACCAGCATGCCGATGCCGATGAGCGCGGCAATCGCAGCGGCGACGTACAGGGAGCCACGGCGCCTGGGCGAGGCGACCAGGCGGGCGAAATCGGTGACGAGGTCGTTTTCGTACTGATACTCGTTGAGGTACAGGATGCCGTCATCGGCTGCTGCCTGCGTCTCGAGCGCGACCTCGACCTGGTCGGCTGCTTCGGAGGGAACGAGGTTGCTCTCTGCGTCTGCCATGCTCTTTGGACTCCTATCGCGGCGGGCTCGCCGTACGGGTTATTATGGATGCAGTATGCCGTGCGACCGCATGGCCGCCGCGGCAACAAGACTCAGTATACCCGGGGGAGCACCCATGGAATCGTTGTACCGAAAGTATCGCCCGCTCACCTTCGACTCCGTGGTGGGCCAGCAGCATATCGTCTCGACGCTCGAGCACGCCATCACCGAGGGGCGCCT
>DBEZQF010000343.1:0-6055 GCA_048254795.1 Collinsella sp.
GCATAAGCCGACGCGGGTGCGTTGGTGCGGGCGAAAGGACTCGAACCTTCACGGGAATCCCACCAGAACCTAAATCTGGCGCGTCTACCAATTCCGCCACGCCCGCATGAGCGCACAGATTAGGAATGATAGCAGATACGAGCGACAAGCGCACGCACGCGTTTTACAGGCTCACGACCTCACCACGAGTGCAAAAGGCGGGGCGAGTTGCCCCGCCCCGCCAATTACGACTTGTTCGCTGACCCGCTACTCCCCCAGCAGGGCCTTCTCGGGCGTGATGGGCAGCGAGCGAACCTGATGTCCGGTGGCGTGTGCCACGGCCGAGGCCACGGCGGCGAGCGGCGTGTTGATGACGACCTCACCGATCGACTTGGCGCCAAACGGGCCCGTCGGCTCGTAGCTCGGCTCAAAGGCCACGCGAATGCTACCGATATCCAGGCGCGTGGGCAGCTTGTAGCTCATGAAGTTGCCGGTGCGCAGGCGGCCGCGGTCGTCGTGCTCGACGATCTCGTAGAGCGCGTGACCGATACCCTGGGCAATGCCGCCCTCGGCCTGGACGCGCGCGAGCGCCTCGTTAATCACGGTGCCGCAGTCGACGGCCGCCGCATAGTCCACCACGGTCACCTTACCGGTTGCCTTGTCGACCTCGACCTCGGCAATGCCGGCCATAAACGGCGGAGGCGAAACGGGCAGGCAGGCAGAGGCATGCGAGGTCAGCGCGTCGCCGCCCGCGATGTTCTTGACGCACAGGTTGGCAAAGTCGCGCAGCGTGAGGTAGCGGTTCTGCTCGCGAGCGGCACGCTCGTCGGACAGGCGCACGTACTGACCATCGAAGACCACGTCGGCGGCGTCCACATCCCACATCTGGGCTGCCTTGGCGCAAATCTTCTCGCGCAGCTCGGTCGCGGCGTTCTTGGCGGCAAGGCCCGTCACGTACGTACCCGAGCTCGCGTACGAGCCGGCGTCGAACGGCGACACATCGGTGTCCACGCCGCGTACCACAATGAGCGAGCTCTCCACACCCAGCTCCTCGGCGGCAATCTGCGCCAGGATCGTGTCGACGCCCATGCCGTTATCGGTGGCGCCGGTGCCGATGGTAATGAAGCCGTCCTCTTCCAGGCGCATGTCGATGCCGGCGATATCGACATTGGAGATGCCCGAGCCCTGCATGGTGAGCGCGCAGCCCAGGGCTCGCACGCGGTCGCCCAGGTCCACGGCCAGCGGCTTGTCGCGCCAACCGATCATGTCCATCGCGCGCAGCAGGCAACGGTCGAGCGCGCAGGCGTTGAGCTTCTCGTTGTAGTACTGCGGCATGATCTCGCCCTCGCGCACGATGTTCTTAAGGCGCAGGTCGGCCGGGTCCATGTGCAGCATGTCGGCGAGCTCGTTGACGGCGCTCTCCACGGCAAACTGGCCCTGGGTGGCACCGTAGCCGCGATACGCGCCGCCGCGGTTGGTGTTGGTGTAGACGGCATCCCAGCTAAAGCGGCTCGCCTTCACATGGTTGTAGATGGGCAGGCTCTTGTGACCCGAAAGGCCGATCGTCGTGGTAGCGTGCTCGCCGTACGCGCCGGCGTTGGACAGCGTATGCAGGTCGATGGCCGTGATGGTACCGTCGTTCATGGCGCCCAGCTTAACGGTCATCTGCATCTGATGGCGCGAATTGCCCGCGGTAATGGTCTCCTCGCGGGTGTAGCAGCAGTAGCTCGGACGGCCGGTCTGCTGGGTGACAAACGCCACGAAGATCTCGCAGCAGCCCGTCTGCTTGGAGCCAAAGCCGCCGCCGATGCGCGGCTTAATGACCTGCACCTGCGACTGCGGAATGTCGAGCGACTGCGCGACCATGCGGCGCACGTGGAAGGGCACCTGCGTCGAGGTGGTCACCGAGATGCGCCCAAACGCGTCGGTCGTCGCGAAGGCACGGAAGGTCTCCATGGGCGCGGTCTGCGTGGCCTGGCTCGTGTAGGTACGCTCAAAGACGATGTCGCTCTGGGCGAATGCCTCGTCAAGGTCGCCAAAATCACTGGTACCGCTGCACACCAGGTTGCGAGCAACGTCGCCGCCCTGCGGGAACATAAAGGTCACGTCGCCCTCGGGGTGGACCACGATGTCGTTATCGAGCGCCTGGGTAAAGTCGAGCAGGGGCTCGAGCACCTCATAGTCGACCTTGATGAGCTTGAGTGCCTTGTCGGCGGCCTCCTCGGTCTCGGCGGCGACAATCGCCACTTCCTCGTTTTGATAGCGCACGAGGTTCTCGAGAATCAGGCGGTCGTAGGGGCTCGGCTGTGGATAGCTCTGACCGGCGATGGTAAAGCGGCGCTGGGGCACGTCCTCGTAGGTGTAGACGCCCACGACGCCGGGCACCTTCAGGGCGCGCGACGTATCGATGGAGCGGATCTTGGCGCGGGCATACGGGCTGCGCTTGAGCTTGACGATCAGGGCGCCGGCGGGCACCAGGTCGCCCGTGTAGACGGGACGTCCCTCGAGCAGGGCCTTCGAGTCCTTCTTGGGCTGCTTATGGGTAATCTGCTTGTACGAGACGCCGTCGCAGCTGGTGTCGTTGACCGGCAGCTCGGGCAACTCAAAGCTCACCTGCACGCCGGACTCGTTGAGAAAGCGCACGATGGCGCGCAGCTGGCTCTCGTAGCCGCTGCAACGGCAGAGGTTGCCGGCGAGCTGGCGCGAGAGCTCCTCGCGCGTGGCGACGAGGCTCGGGTCCTCCTTAGCGGCACGGGCAAGCGCCAGCACGTTCATGATGAGGCCGGGGGCGCAAAAGCCACACTGCTCGGCGCCTTCGGCAGCCATCGCACGGGCCAGTGCCTCGGACTCGGCCTTGAGGCCCTCGAGCGTGGTGATGGAGCGGCCCTCAACACGGGCGGCGGGAACCGAGCAGCTCAGCACCGGGTCGCCATCGAGCCACACCGTACACAAACCGCAGTTGGTGGTCTCGCAGGCACAGCGCACCGACGCGCAGCCCTGCTCGCGCAGCAGCGCAAAGAGCATGGTATCGGGGGCAATCTGAACCTTGACCTTGCGGCCGTTGAGCGTAAAGGAAAGATCGATGAGTTTGGCAGCCATTAGCGCACCTCGCTAGAATCGACGCCGGGCACGCGGCGGCAGGAATACTCGTCCGTGGCGAACTTAGGGATCTGCACGGTCTCGAGCTCGCGGGCAAGCGCGGCCGAAAGCTCGATGCCGGCGGCGCGGCGCACGGCCTGAATCGCCAGCGGGGCCGAGATGCGGCGGCGGTACTCGGCCGAGCCCCACAGATTGGTGCCGTAGCTCAGCGCGCGTACGGACGCTGTCAGGGCACGTAGCTCGTCCTCGGAAGGCTGCTCGTTCACCAGGCCGCATGCCTCGCCCTGCAGCAGGGTCGCGCGCAGCGGACGGGCACCCACAGTGACATGCCAGGTATTATCCCACCAGGCGGCGGTGACATTCAGCGAGGGGAAATCGGTCGCAGCCTTGCGCACGGCCTCGTAGCTCGCACGGTAATCGTGCTTGACGACCACGACGTGCTCGATCACGTCACGTACATAGCCCATGTCCACGAACTCGGCGAGCGGCACGCGGCCGGCACCCGTCAGCTCAACGTACGAATCGAGCGCCAGGAACGCCGAGAGCACGTCCGAGAAGCCAAAGCGGCCGTAGATGCTGCCGCCTACCGTGGCGGTGTTGCGCAGCTGCACACCCACGATGTCATGGACGGCGAACTCAAAGACATTGTTGACAAGCGCGTTGAGCTCGGCATGACGCTCGAGCTGGCGCAGGGTGCACATGGCACCGATGCGAAACTCGGTCTCGGTCTCCTCGATCTGATCCAGTCCGCAGGCCGAAAGGTCAATCGCCGTCGCCACGCGACGCGAACCCAGGCGCATCCAGATGCCACCGCCCACAATCTTGTTGTTGCGGTTCTTCTGTAAGAGCTCATAGGCTTCGGCCGCGTTTCCAACACGGACGTAGGTACCGAACTTGAGCACGTTCTCCCCCATCTCTCCACTTGTCCAGTACTTTTAAGTGTACCAAACGAGGGGCCGCGACCTTCCACAGCACAAAAACCTCCCTCCCATCCATAACTTGCGGTGAAATACGGACTATTTGTCGGGCTTAGGGCGCCCAACAATCCGTATTTCACCGCAACTTAAGGGGCGGTCGGCAGAGGGCCGAGGGAAATGATCCGTTTTCCTCCGTCGCATGCGGATCAAAAAAGGCTCCCAGCCGGATAGCTGGGAGCCTTATCACATGCTATGTCGAGCGAAGATTTAGCAGACGCCCTGGGCGAGCATAGCGTCGGCGACCTTCAGGAAGCCGGCGATGTTAGCGCCCATGACAAAGTTGCCCTCCTGGCCGTACTCCTTGGCGGTGTCGTCCACGTTGTGGAACATGCCGCGCATGAGCTGCTCGAGCTTGCCGTCGACCTCCTCGAAGGTCCAGGACAGGTGCTCAGCGTTCTGGCTCATCTCCAGGCCGGACACGAGCACGCCGCCGGCGTTGGCAGCCTTACCGGGCATAAAGGCAACGCCGTTCTCCTGGAAGTAAGTCGTGGCCTCGATGGTCGTGGGCATGTTCGCGCCCTCGCCGACCACCTTGCAGCCGTTGGCGACGAGCGCCTGGGCGTCCTCGAGCAGCAGCGTGTTCTCGCGAGCGCAGGGCAGCGCGATGTCGCAGGGCAGCTGCCAAACGCCACGGCCGTCGCCCTCGTGCCACACGGCGTTGGGCTTCTCGTCAACGTACATAGCGAGCGTAACGCCCTTGTCGTGGCCGGAGCGCTTCTTGTTGTAGATGTGCTCGAGCACGGTGTAGTCGATGCCGTCGGGATCCTCGACCCAGCCGTGGGTATCGGAGCAGGCGAGAACCTTGCCGCCGAGCTGGGCGACCTTCTGGACCGCGTAGATGGCGACGTTACCGGAGCCGTGAACGACGACGTTCTTGCCCTCGAAGGAGTCGCCGCGGCTCTTGAGGTACTCGTCCACAAAGTAGACCAGGCCGTAACCGGTGGCCTCGGTACGGGCAAGCGAGCCGCCAAAGGAGAGGCCCTTGCCGGTAAGGACGCCGGTCCACTCGTTGGTCAGGCGCTTGTACTGACCGAACAGGTAGGCAACCTCGCGGCCGCCAACGCCCAGGTCGCCGGCGGGAACGTCGGTGTTGGGGCCGATGTGACGATAGAGCTCGGTCATGAAGGACTGGCAGAAGTGCATGATCTCGTTGTTGGACTTGCCCTTGGGGTCAAAGTCGGAGCCGCCCTTGCCGCCGCCCATGGGAAGGGTGGTCAGGCTGTTCTTGAGGATCTGCTCCAGGCCCAGGAACTTGAGCATACCCAGGGTGACCGTCGGGTTAAAGCGCAGGCCGCCCTTGTAAGGTCCAATGGCAGAGTTGAACTCGACGCGGTAACCGCGGTTGACCTGGACCTTGCCCTGGTCGTCGACCCAGGGAACACGGAACATGACGATGCGCTCGGGCTCGACGAGGCGCTCCAGCAGGGCGGCCTCCTCGTACTCGGGGTGGGCGTCGAGTGCCGGCTGGATGGTGCCGAGGATCTCGGTCGCGGCCTGGATGAACTCAGGCTGCTCGGGATAGCGGGCCTTGAGCTCTTCGAGAACTTTCTGCGTGTAGCTCATGCTTCCTCCAATGATGGGAAACGAAAAGTGTCGGTCGCGGCACCCCATGCGCCGCGAACTTTATCGAGTATGGATAATATCGCACTGTTGCGGGAAAGTTTCGCATAAGCCGACGAGCAGATGTTTCGTTTTGATTACGATGCAGGTAGAGGCGTTTTTGAGTGCCTGACATGCAAAACCCGTGTTTCAAACCTGTTTCGTCCACGTGTTCCAAACCACCACATTGGGGACAGGCACCTTTGTGGTGGTTTTGGTGGTTAGAGGACGAGCTGATGGTAGTCGGCGGGGGTTATGCAGCCCTCGGTGGCGGCGCGGAAGGCGGCGAGGGCATCGCCCGAGAACGGCATGGCCCAGCACAGCCCGCAGCCGGCGGTGATGGAGCCGGGCAGCGGCATGATGCGCCCGGGCACACCGGCGGCAAGGCACAGCTGCTCGCA
>DBEZQF010000344.1:0-1427 GCA_048254795.1 Collinsella sp.
TATAATCCTTGACGCGAATAAACGCCGCCTTGCGTTGCTCGTTGAACTCCTCAAACGTGGACGGCAACGGCTGCTCAATATTTTCCGACATATAACTCCTTAACAAACCTTTTAACCAACCAAGGAAACGGCTTTCCCAGGTGCCCGAGGTTGCCGTGAAAGAGGAGCGCCGCGTACTTTGGTATGCAAGCGATGGTTTGAACGGCAAGATCGGGTGCTTGGGGAAGCCGCTGGACCGGATAGCCCTAAATGGTTTCCAAGAAAGCCTCAATCCTGGTTTGCAGTTGGCCTGCATCCTCGCCGGCGTAGTCGGTCGTGATGTGCATAAACGGGATGCCGGCCTCTTCGGCGGCCTTCTCCACGGCAAACGACTCCATCTCGTAGAGCGCGCAGAACTGCAAGGCCACGTCGACGATGCCGTCGGCATGCAGGTCCTTGGCCATCTGGACAATGTCCTTCATACGCTGGTCGTTGGGCGTAAAGACGGCGCAGTTGATCTTAAAGTAGCGCTCGGCGATGGCGTCGAGCATCTCGTCAACCGTCTCACCGGACTCGTCGACCAGGTCCTTGTAGTAGCGCGAGCCCGTGCAGGACTCCTCGCCCACCACGACGCCGCCGGCCTTCTCGATGAGGTTGAACAGCTTCCAGTTGGGCACGGCCATGGGCGTACCGGTGTACAGGATGCGCTTGGTGCCCTTGGGCGCCACACCCTCGCCGGCCTCAACGCGCTGCTCGCACTCAGCCGCCATTTCGTTGATGGCGCCGGTCAGGCGCGGCGTGTCATCCATAAAGGCGGCCTGAACGGTCAGCAGGCTGTCGAGACCGCTGATGGGCGCCGGATCGGCAGCGCGGGTCGCAGCCAGACGCTGCAGGGCGCGACGCTTCTCGTTGACGGCGTGGATGGCAGCCTTCAGGCGCTCAGGCGTAATCGTGACGCCGCACTCTTCCTCGATCTTGGCGGCAAGCTTCTTGACCTCGGCCTTCCAGGTCACGAGCGTCGACTCGTCGTGCACGTTGGGAATATCCATGACGTACATGTTCTTTTGCGTGGCAAAGAACTCGTAGGCCTTCTTCTTGCCATCGCAGGTGTTCTCGCCTACCACCAAGTCACTCGACTCAATGTAGGGGCAGACCTCGCCCAGCTTAAAGCCGGCAAAGCTCTTGATGAGCGGGCAGGTGTTGCGCGGCAGATGCTCCTCGACCTTGTCGGTCGCCCAGTCGGCACCCGAGCACAGACCAACGGGAATGCCGTCACAGGCAAGTACGATCTCCTCGGGCACGTACACACAGAACGAACCGACGATCTTGGTGGCCTCGCCGGCCTCCTTCTTGTCGAGCATCTCCTTAATACGGCCGCTGTGGATGTTGGTGGCGACAAAATCCAGGTAGGACGTGGACTTGGGGCGATTGTTCTGCGTCAGGAACAT
>DBEZQF010000345.1:0-3853 GCA_048254795.1 Collinsella sp.
TTGATGGAGCCAATGCCGTGCGCGACCATAATGCGCGCCACCAGCCCGGGAATGCCCAGACCAGCCGAAAGCTCCTTTTCGAGCTCGGGGTTTTGCTGAGCGACCGCCCAGCGATGCGTCGTCTTAAGCGATGACATAGGCACCCACCCCCGATAGGGGCAGGTCGCCGCGATACCTCTCACGGTTCATAGCGATGAGTCCTCTGTGTATGCCCACTTCGGCAGGCAGATCTGTTGAACGGATTTATTATACCGTGCGGCGCGGACGCAAATCGCCGCAGCACGCCGCGGTTTCGGTAAACGATGCCGGTAATAGCCTCGAAATAATCGAGCGTTTCTGACGCACGGACACATGTGAGCGTCTAGCATATCCAGTCAAAACGGATTCACGAGCAAAGGGAGTCACAAGAGCATATGAAACAATGGGTTGGACTGGGCAAGTTTCTCGCGGGGCACATGCAAATCATCGTTCCGATTTGCGTGGCGCTCGGCGTGCTCTTTCCCCAACAAATCGGCGTGCTCAAGCCCATCGTTCCCACCTTGTTTGCCTTTATGACGTTCCAAGGTGCGCTCAGCAACACCTTTCACCAGGTAGCCGAGGTGTTCCACCGTCCGCTGCACCTGATTCTGGCGTTGTTCGTCTCGGCGGCGCTTATTCCCATCGCGGCCTATGCCATGGGATCGTTGTTCTTTGGTTCCAACCCCAACCTTGTCTGCGGCATCGTGCTCGAATACAGTGTGCCCGTGGCAGTCACCGCTTTTATGTGGATCAGCATGTTCGGCGGCAACGGCCCGCTCGCGCTCACCATCATCCTGACGTCCTCGGTCATCTCCCCTGTGACGATTCCGCTTACGCTCAAGCTCCTGCTGGGCGCCACCGTCTCGATCGACATGCCGAGCATGATGCAGAACATGGCCTTTATGATCGCCATCCCCGCCGTGCTCGGCATCGTGATCAACGAGCTCACGCACGGCTGGGGACACGAGAAACTCTCCCCCGCGCTCTCGCCCGCCTGCAAATTTATGATGATGGGCGTCATCGCGTCCAACTCCACCGCCATGAGCGAGTACGTGCTACACATGAACGCGGTGCGCCTGGAAGTCGCCCTCTTTATTCTGGTGTTCGCCATCAGCGGTTTTGTCGTGGGCATTCTGGTCGCCCGCGCGCTGCATCTGCCATATAGCGAAACGACCACCATGTGCTTTACCTGCGGCATGCGCAATATCTCTTCGGGCGCCGTCATCGCCACGCAATACTTTCCGGGCGAAGTTGTGTTTCCCGTCATGTGTGGAACGTTGTTTCAGCAGGTGCTCGCCTCGCTTATCGGGCACTTCTTTGAGCGTCTGACCGGCGAGGAGCGCGCCGCCCAGCGCAAGCGCGTCGAGGCCGGCCGCGATGCAATGGCGCGCTAAACCGTCCGCAGTGTGCGGGCGCTCACTTTACGATGTGAGCGCCTCCAGATGTGCGCGGAGTCGCTCCGCATCGACATCGAGCGTGGTCTCAGCATTGACCTGAGCCAGCCGATACCCGACAAAGTAGGGCGAAACCACCCAACGCGGCAGCGCCTTGGCAATGGTCCGACCGTCCATGTGGTAGAAGAACAAGTTGTACGACTCTGCGCGACCACCATGGTGCTCGTTCAGGATATAGCGCAGAGCTACCTGAATCGCATCGGCGAAGAGGTCCGTCTCGGCTTGGTCTCTCGTGTCATCGCTGGCGGCGATTCCCTGCGGGGCTGAAACGTTGACCTCAAAGAACCCCATGATCGGTTCGGTTGAGATGTCGACCGAGATTCTCCCCTGTTGCCAGACACTGATGCCTTCAAAGTTGGCTGAGGTCAGCGCCGCATAGCCGTCCTCCTGTTCCAGGCCCACAATCTGCATGTGTGGATGGACGAGGCTGCCGCCCGAAAGTGGGCCTTTGTTCTTGTACATGAGCACACTGCGGTACTGTTGGGAATCGATCATCTGCTGCCAACAGCCCAGGGCAAACCGCATCACATGATGCAGCTCATCCGGTTCATAGGTCACCAGGTCGGCGTCGTGATTGGCAGACTCGATCAATACGGTCTGACGTGTGGCCCGCAAGGTCTTGAACTTATTCTCGAGCCAGATACAGTCACCATCGCGCTGGATGATGTTGGCAAGTCCCTCCGTGTCGCAAAAGGGGCACGCGGTGCCAGGGCGACGATTATCGTCGGGCTTACCGCTCGCCTGCTGAACGTCAAATACCAGCGCCACGGGTTATACCTCCAGCGGCACGATCTTGGTGCCATGGAGCTCGGAGACGCCTAGCGCCGCCGCGACCGCGTCGCGATTTGCCGTAGTGATGCCGCCGCCGGGAAGGATGGTCAAACGATCGCCCGCATACTCGATTAAACGAGCCAGGTAATCGAAATTATCCTCGATCGACGTACCGGCAGCGCCGCCATGCGTGAGGATGCGCGTAACGCCGCAGTCGGCAAGTGTATCAATCGCATCGAGCTGAGCCTCGGGCGAGAGCTGGTCAAATGACATGTGGAAGGTGATGTCGATGGGATCACGCTTACATTCCTCGGTCGCGCAGCCCGCAGCCATCACGAGGGTGCCAAGCGTAAGTTCGTCGAGCGCCCATCCGCCAGCGCAGGGTTTGCAGCAGCCAAAGACCAAGCCGTCAACGCCCGCACTCACGGCAAGGCCCAAGTCCATCTCCATCATGCGCAGCTCATCCTGGTTGTAGTGAAAGTCGCCGCCACGCGGACGGATCATGCACATCACCCGTGCATCGTGTTCGTGGGCATAGTTGGTCGTAGCGCTGATAACGCCGGCCGAGGGCGAGGTACCACCGACGGCAAGGTTATCGCACAGCTCGATGCGCCTTGCACCGGCCTCGATAGCCGCCGGCACCCGCTCATAGTTCTCAGCACAAAACTCGTACAGCATAGATAGACCCCCAAAGACAACAGATGTTTTCCGACGGGCATTGTCACACATCCCCATGAAGCTGCGGTGGAATAGGGACTCTTTTGGCCTCTGGAGCCCGTATTCAGTCCCTATTTCACCGCAACTTAAAAAGGGGCGCTGACTGAGATAGTCAGCGCCCCTTTTGTTAGGTGGGTTAGCCTCCGAGGTAGGCTTTGCGGACGTTATCGTCGTGCAGGAGTTCTTGGCCCGTGCCGGTCATGGTAATCTTGCCGGTCTCGAGCACGTAGCCGCGCGTAGCAATCGAGAGCGCCATCTGCGCGTTCTGCTCGACCAGGAGCACCGTGGTGCCGGCCTTGTGCAGATCCTCGACAATCTGGAAGATCTGCTCAATCAGAATCGGCGCCAGGCCCATGGAAGGCTCGTCGAGCATGAGCAGCTTGGGGTTGCTCATAAGGGCGCGGCCCATAACGAGCATCTGCTGCTCGCCGCCCGAAAGGGTGCCGGCGACCTGGCGACGGCGCTCCTTCAGGCGCGGAAACTGCTCGTAGACGCGCTCCAGGCCCGGAGCAACCGTGGACTTGGGCTGTGTATAGGCGCCCATCTCCAGGTTCTCCTCGACCGTCATCTGCAAAAAGGCGCGACGGCCCTCGGGGACCTGAGCCAGGCCCTTACCCACCAGCTTATCGGCGGGCGTATGGGTAATGTCCTCGCCCATAAACTTGATGGAGCCGGTCTTGGAGCGCAGCAGGCCCGAGACGGTCTTGAGCGTTGTGGACTTACCAGCACCGTTCGCACCGATCAGAGCAACAATCTCGCCCTCGTTGACGTTAAAGGAGATGTCCTTGATGGCGTGGATGGCGCCGTACCAGACGTTGATGTTGTAGACGGAAAGCATCGGCTCTGCCATTTAGTTCTCCCCCTTATCCTGCTTGCCCAGATATGCCTCGATA
>DBEZQF010000346.1:0-2649 GCA_048254795.1 Collinsella sp.
TCTTACCTGCTCCCGCCCGCCAGAGCAAGGTAGCTAATTTGGGACGGAGCTTTTTTGACTACTTTTGCAGCCCGATTGCCAGAGCAGCCAATGAGTAGTCAAAATAGTCCCATCCCAAAATGACCGGCTTGGTGCCGCACCGCAGAAAGGGCCCATCTACTACGTTTAGGCCACAGGGGTCGACCATAGCCGGCTTTTTCGAAAATCGGCAAGCTTTCTACCTGCGGTTTTGTTTTTGCAAATTCCGGGATGGTCGAGGGTGGCCGGTTTAACGTAGTAGATGGCCGCATTTCGTGGCAAACGGTCCGACCAAAGACCCAAGGCAGCCAACCTCGAATGGCCATTCTCGAAGTTGCGGTGGAATAGTTCCTGTTTTTGCTGTCTGAGCCGCCAAACAGGAACTAATCCACCGCAACTTATCGAGGGGATGGGTTTTAGATACGGCCAAGGTCGTAGGATCGAGCGGCCGCTTCACCGGCGCAGATGAGGTTGGTTGTGGCTTCTTGCACACCGAGCGCCCGGTCAAGGTCCATGGGCTTGCGGCAGATCGGAAGCACCAAGTCGATGCCCTGCACACACACCGCATCCAGGTTGTCAGCGCGACCGCCCACGACAGCGATCACCGGTTTGCCACACCGCTTGGCACGGCGCGCCACGCCCACCGGCGCCTTACCGGCGGCGGATTGCTCATCCATATTGCCCTCGCCTGTAATGACCAGATCGACATCGCGCACGCGCTCGTCAAACCCCACGAGATCGAGCACCGTCTCCACACCCGAGTGTAGCTCCGCGTCGAGCGCCAGCAACGCCGCGCCCAAGCCACCGGCGGCGCCCGCGCCGGGCACGCCGAGCACCGAGCCAAATGTCCGTGCGTTCTCGGGTGTGCGCAACAACCCCTGGGCCCGCGCCTCGAAAATCGCTGTATCGAGCAGGCGGCCGTAGCCGACCATCCAGCCGTCGTACTTGCCCAGGACCTCGGCATCCCCCGTCGGCAGACCCTTCTGTCCACCGAACACCGCTAGGGCGCCTCGGCGTCCCACGAGCGGATTCTCGACATCAGAAAGCACCACGACACGCACCCCATTCAGCGCCCGAAGCGCCGGTGCCAAATCGATACTCACCACGTGTTCGAGGCCAGCAAGACCGGGGGCGACATCGCAGCCCTGATCATCGACCACACGCGCGCCCAGCGCCTGCAGCATGCCGGCGCCGCCATCGTTGGTGGCACTGCCGCCCAAGCCAATATAGATCGTCTTTGCACCCGCACGAACCGCGCGAAGCATGAGCTCGCCCACGCCATAGGTTGTGGCCGCCAACGCCGCCGATTCCGTGCAGGGCGAATACCCAATACCCGCCGCCTCGGCCATCTCAATTACAGCCGACTCGCGCTCGACATCCACCAGCATCCGGGCAAACACGCGGTCGCCCAAGGGGCCTGCAACCTCGCAGGTTGAGAGCTCGCCACCGCGCGCGGCGATGGCGTCGAGCGTTCCCTCGCCACCATCTGCCAGCGGCAATGCGGCCACCTGGGCATCGGGCCACACGCGGCGCACACCTTCGGCAACCGCCGACTCCGCCTGTGCACTCGAAACGCTGCCCTTAAAGGAGTCGATCGCCAACAGCACACGGCGGGGCCGGCGACACGCGACACCAAAATCGACCGCCTCAACGGCAATATCTTCGGCACACGCGAGCGCCTCGGCATGAGCGGTATGCGCCTCAAGATCAGACCCACAGCCGCAGACAGCACCATCGGCGCCACGCAGCCCACTAAAATAGTCGCTCAACACCTCACGACACTCATCCGCCAGCACGCCAGCGGTCACATTAAACCGATGATTCAGGCGCGAATCGGCATTCAGGTCATACAGCGAACCCAACGCGCCCGCCTTGGCATCAGCCGCGCCATACACGCAGCGCCCCACGCGCGCGTTGACCATAAGGCCCGCACACATGCAGCATGGCTCGAGCGTCACGTAAACCGTGCAATCGGAAAGGCGCCAGCGGCCAAGCGCCTGGGCGGCAGCGCACAGGGCCGCGAACTCGGCATGAGCCGAAGGATCCTGATCGAGCTCGCGCCGATTGTGCGCCCGCGCGACGATCTCACCGTCGCGCACCACTACGGCTCCGATGGGCACCTCGCCCACCGCCGCGGCGGCGCGCGCCTCGGCCAGTGCCTCGCGCATGAACTTCTCGTCGATTTCGGTGATCGTCATCGTTCGCCTTCCCTGTTGCAAATTCAAAACGATGCTATCATTACGACTCATGGAGAGATGGCAGAGCGGTTGAATGCGGCGGTCTTGAAAACCGTTGAGCGCGAGAGCGTTCCGGGGGTTCGAATCCCCCTCTCTCCGCCACTCCTAGTGATGCACCGGTGTCATGGTCCGCTCAAACAACGCATCGACCACGTCGGCTATCTCAGGTCGGCGCTCAAGATCGTGGCCCGATTCCCACCATATCGTGAAAAGTCGAATAATACCGCCGGCGACAAACTCAGACGTCGTCTCGAGTGACACGGGGGCCAGGGCATCCTCGGCAAGCACGTTCATCACACGCTCGCGGATGGAGCGGGCAATGCGGTCGCAAATAACGTTGGTCAACATGCCCGACATGCTGCTTGCCAAAATGTTATCCATGAGCCGCTCGTGC
>DBEZQF010000347.1:0-8953 GCA_048254795.1 Collinsella sp.
ATTCCTGTCGCCACACAAAAATCAACCTTGGAGATACCAAGGTCCCTGCGTGTCTCTTCGACCCGCCTGCCAAGAATCTGTTTCGCACGTTCGTCCATGCAGCCGAGTTTGAAATGGAGCCGAACATAAACGTAAACTATAGTTTACGTTTTGCCGAATACACAGGAGTTTTCTATGTCGGGTTCTTCGGTCCGCATGTACCGAGCCACGCTTCGCACAAACAGCGCACCGCCCAAGCTCGTCGTCGTTGAAGCAGAATGCCTTTCGCCCGATGAGCGCACAGCATTTGCATTGCTATCAAGTCGCGTCGCCACCGTTCTGCTCCCTTGCCCGACGCAAGGTGAACTTGCTGTTCAATGCCAAACGCACAGCTGCCCACTCGATCAGGCTGCCGTAATCGCAACCAGCCAACGCGGCCTGCCGCTCCTTTTAGAAGCCGGCATCGCACTCGCCCTTCGTGGCGCCGGATACGAAAACGAGACCGCCGCCGATATGGTCTTTAAACCACGATCGAGCGGCGGCCTCGCAGCAGCCATTGAATATATGTGCAGGCTCGTTGCCTAAAAGGACAAGCTAGAAACCAAGGCCAAAGCCCGTTCCGGTAATCGCCGAGTACATAAAGTAGACGTTGACCACGTTGAGGAACACGCCCGTGATGCAGCCGTTGCGCAGGTAGCGCTCGCACACGATGCGCGCCATGGCGGCGGAGTCGTCATTGTTTTTAGCCTGGCGTCCTGCCGTAAAGTACGTCGCCACGCTCAGCAGCAGGTTGAGCACCGGCAGTGCCAGCAACTCATAGCTCTTGCCCCAGCGCGTCGCCTCGCCGGCGGCATTAAACTTCGTTGCCACCTCGGGGCCAATGTTGGGGATAACACACGCCGCTACCACCAGCGGAAGCACTGCAAGCACCAGCAGCGCGATGCCCATGTAGCCGGCTTTTTTGCCATATTTAAACATGCGCGTCGTCCTTACACGTTAAAGCGGAAGTGCACGACGTCGCCATCGGCCATGACATAGTCCTTGCCCTCAATACGCAGCTTGCCGGCGGCCTTGGCGCCCTGCTCGCCGCCGAGCTCGATGTAGTCGTCATAGCCAATGACCTCGGCCTTAATAAAGCCGCGCTCAAAGTCGGTGTGGATGACACCGGCGGCCTGCGGGGCGGTCGCGCCCTGACGAACCGTCCAGGCCTTGACCTCCATCTCGCCGGCCGTAAAGAACGACTGCAGGCCGAGCAGCTTGTAGGCAGCCTGAGCGAGCACGTCCAGGCCAGGCTGTTCCAGGCCCAGGCTCTCCAGGTAGTCGGCAGCGTCCTCGGGATCGAGCTCGGAAAGCTCGGCCTCGATCTTGGCGCAGATGGGCAACGGCTTGACGCCATCGATGGGCGCCAGATCGTCGTTGAGCATATCCTCGTCCACGTTTGCCACATACAGGATGGGCTTCATGGTGAGCAGGAACAGACCCTTGGCGGCAGCACGCTCCTCGTCGGTCATCTCCATGGATGCGGCGCGCTTGCCCTCGTTGAGCCAGACAAGCAGGCGCTTAGCGACCTCGAACTTGGGCATGAACTCCTTGTCGCGCTTGGCCTCCTTCTCGAGCTTGGGCAGCTGCTTCTCGAGCGTGCCCATGTCGGCCAGGATGAGCTCAGTCATGATGGTGTCGGCATCGCCGGCGGGGTCGACGAACTCGCCCGTGCGGCCCACCTCACGCATGACGTTGGGGTCCTTAAAGTAGCGCACGACCTCGCAGATGGCGTCGGTCTCGCGAATGTTGGCCAGGAACTGGTTGCCCAGGCCCTCGCCCTCGTTGGCGCCCTTCACCAGGCCTGCGATGTCGACGAACTCGACCGTCGCCGGCACAATGCGGCCGGGGTTAACGATGTCGGCGAGCTTTTGCAGGCGGCTATCGGGCACGTCAACGATACCCACGTTGGGGTCGATCGTGGCAAACGGGTAGTTAGCGGCAAGGCCGGTCTTTTTGGTAAGCGCGGTGAACAGCGTCGACTTGCCCACGTTGGGCAGGCCCACGATACCGATGGAAAGGGACACGACAGCTCCTTTTGGTACAGGTACTTCAAACTGCATAAGTATAGCGCCGCCGCAGCATCCGGGCGAATCCGGACACCGCGACGGCGCAAATGAAGCAGAGATGCGTGAGAGTTCGAGACAGCAGTCCTTACTTAAGCTCGGGCCAGAAATCCTTGTTAACCTCGATGAGCTCGTCCAGGATCTGCTTAGCAACGCTTGCCGAAGGAATGGTCTTGGAGAGCGTGAGTGCCTGCCAGAGCTTCTGGTAGCTGCCCTCGACCCAAGCCTGGACAACGAGCTTCTCGACGGAAACCTGCTGCTCCATCAGGCCCTTCTGGAACTGCGGAATCGGGCCCTGGCAGATCTTCTCAAAGCCGTTGGAACCGACGATGCAAGGCACCTCGACCATGGCCGTCGGGTCGAAGTTGGGCACAGCGCCATCGTTGGGGACGATCAGCAGGAAGCGCTCGAGCGTGTTCTCGGCCAGTGCGCAGGCAAGGTCGACGATGTAGTTGGCATGCACATCCGGCTCAAAGCCGCCGTCCTTGGCAGTACCCTTGGCGATGATGTCGCGGCAAGCGCCAAAGACCTTCTTCTCGCGGCCGTCCATAACCTCATTGGCGCGAGTGTAGTTGGGGTCAGACGTCTCGACGACATAGTCCGGGTACAGGTAATACTTGAGGTAGGTATTGGGAATCGTCTCGGGATCGACAGCATAGACATCCTTGGCCTTGCCGAAGGTGTGAATCCAGCTCTCCTCGACATGCTGCTCCTTACCGGCCTCGTGCTCGATGCCGTCCAGGTAGCCGTTCTTAGCCATGTGCTCCTTAATCTGCGGCATGAGGTCGTTGCCATCCTTGTCGTAGATTTTGCTCCACCAACCAAAGTGGTTGAGGCCGTAGTAGCTATACTGCAGCTCGCGACGATCCTTGATGCCGCACATACGGCTCATCTTATCCATAAGGTCAATCGGCATGTCGCAGATGTTGATGATGCGGCTGTTGGGGCGCAGCACGCGGCAGGCCTCGGCAACAATAGCTGCGGGGTTGGAGTAGTTGAGCATCCAAGCGTTGGGGCTGTACTTCTCCATGTAGTCGAGGATCTCGATGACGCCGCCGATGGAGCGCATGCCGTAGGCGATACCGCCGGCACCGCAGGTCTCTTGGCCAACGCAGCCGTACTTGAGAGGAATCTTCTCGTCGAGCTCGCGCATAGCGTACAGGCCAACGCGGATGTGAGCGAGGACGAAGTCAGTACCGGTAAAAGCGGTTTCGGGGTCGGTGGTGTAGTTGAACTCAACCTCGGGGGCGTTCTCGTGGAAGTAGATCTCACAGGCCTTGGCCACGGTCTCCTGGCGCTCGGCGTTGTTGTCGTAGAAGGTCACCTTGTTGACCGGGAAGCGGTCGCGCTCCTCAAGCAGCATCAGAGCGATGCCCGGAGTGAAGGTAGAGCCACCGCCGGCAATGGTCACGGCATAGTTTTTCTTGGACATGATGTCCTCCTCATTCTGGCCGCTTGCTCAATCCATCCCCGCACGCGGCCTGTACGGTTTGGAATTGTTACCTAGAAGTGGAGTTTTTTATCTCTAGAATCGGCCTTGCGGTGCATACCGGCTCTGCAAGGCCGATTGTTTCGATGGACGATGGTTTACAGAAGACTCTCGAACTTCAGAAGACTCTCGAACTTCTCGCGAACCTGCGGGACGGTAAGGCCGATGATGACCTGGATTGACTGACCTTGGACCACCAAGCCATGCGTACCGATCGCCTTGAAGGAAGCCTCGGGTGCAACGACGCTCTTGTCCTTGACGTTAACGCGCAGACGGGTAGCGCAGTTAGTTACATCGATGATGTTATCCGCGCCACCGAGCAGATCGAGGATGTTCTCGGCAAGCACCAAGCGCTCATCGTCTTTACTCTGGGCGACCGATTTGCCAGCAGCAGCACCGCCCTGCTTTTGCTTGTAGTCGGCCTTGGACTTGAGCTCGACCTCAACATCGTCATCCTCGCGACCGGGGGTCTTAAAGTCGAACTTGACGATCAGGAAACGGAAGACCACGACCCAAAGAGCGGTAAAGCACAGACCGACAAGGATGGAGATGGCGTACTGCAGACCGTGTGCGGCCCAAAGGGGCAGCCAGTCCCACGAGAGCATCGAGATGATGCCGCCGTCGAAGATGCCCACGACGCCAAGGAGGTTTTGAGCCATGCAGCCGAGCGCTCCGAGCACGCAGTGGACGACGAACAGGCCGGGCGCGATGAACAGGAAGGTGAAGTCAAGCGGCTCGGTGATACCGCAAAGCATAGCGGTAAGGGTGACCGGGATCAGCAGAGCCTTGACGCGCTGCTTGCGCTCGGGTTTGGCGGTCATATAAAACGCAATGGCGACGCCAAGCGAGCCGAAGACCTTAGTCCAACCAGGGCAGGTATAGGCAGCCCAGGGTGCGGCATCCTTAAGAGCAATGCTCGGATCGGCAGCCAGTTGGGGCAGGATGTTGGCCCAGGCAGCAAAGATGCCGCCGTTGACCGCCGCGTTGTCGTAATAGAACGGCGTATAGATAAAGTGGTGCAGGCCTGTAGGGATCAGCACGCGCTCGAAGAAAGCAAAGACACCCACGCCAAACGTACCGGCGGAAAGGATGAATCCCTGGAAGGCAGAGATAGCAGCCTGAACATGCGGCCACACCAGGCAGGCGATAAGAGCGACCGGAACCATAACGAAGAAACCGATCATATAGATGAACACGGAACCCGAGAACACGCCCAACCACTCGGGGAGCTCGGTGTCGAAGAACTTATTATGCAGCATCGTGGCGATACCAGAGATAATGAGCGCGCCCATGATGCCCATATCAAGCGTTTTGATGCTTGCGATAGTGGCAAGACCAGTACCGCTGCCCGCCTCGACAGAGTAGTCGACCCCAAAGACAGGGCCCCACTGCCCCAAGATTGTGCTTACAAAGTAGTTGAAGGTAAGGTAGATGGCCAAAGCCTCCATGCAGCAGCGAGCGTTCTGCTTGTTCGCGAGCGAGATTGGCAACGCTACGCAAAACAGCAACGGCATCTGGTTAAAGAGCGTCCAACCACCCTGGAGCAGCACATTCCAGCAATCAAACCAAAGATGGCCCGCAGTGGCCATCTCGCCAAAGATCGCCTCGGTGGTAAACAACGTACCCAGGCCGACGACGATTCCGGAAAATGCGAAAAGAATTGCAGGCGTGTACATTGCACCGCCGAAACGTTGTATCTTTTGCATCATGACGGGGAATCCCCCTCTCTTCATTCGGAGCGACTGCGGTTTTGGCTTCACTCGAGACCGCAGACGCGCCGTTTGCGTGTACCTCGTGCAATAGGACGGGTGGGCCCGCTTCCCTGACTTCTTGCGCTTCTATTTTTATCATATCACTTATCTAGACAAGTTAGCATAAATACTACGGTCGGTAAACGGTTGATTATTGGCCGTAAACGGTATATGTCCAGTATTTCGCCTGTTAAATCTGACATAGCTGATGGCTGCATTTCATTTTTCTTTTCTACTTGTCTAGATGTGCTTGTCTATATCTATAGACATGCCTATACTTCATTACAACATTCACCGCCACGTTAAGGAGTCACCATGAAAAGCGCGGTCTTCTATGGAAAGCACGACCTCAGAGTCGAGGAATCGGCAAAGCCGGCCGTGGACAGGCGCGACGTTCTGATCAACGTCAAAGCTTGCGGCGTCTGCGGTACCGACGTTCATATCTATGAAGGCGACAAGGGTGCAGCCGACGTTACCCCGCCCACGATCCTTGGTCATGAGTTTGCGGGCGTTGTCGAGGCCGTGGGCAGCGACGTCGCTGGCTTTAAACCGGGCGATCGCGTGTGTATCGACCCAAACCATCCCTGCGGCTGCTGCGAACCCTGCCGCGACGGAATCAACCACTACTGCGAGCATATGACCGGTTACGGCACCACCGTTAACGGCGGCTTTGCCGAGTACTGCTCCGTCGATATGCAGCAAGTCTACAAGTTGGGCGATCACACCAGCTTCGAGCAGGGCGCCATGACCGAGCCCGTCGCCTGCTGCCTGCACGGCATCGATATGTGCAACATCAAGCCCGGCAGCACAGTTGTCGTTATCGGCGGTGGCATGATCGGTCTGCTCATGATGCAGCTCGCCAAAAACGCCGGCGCCACCAAGGTTGTCTTGCTCGAGCCTGTCGAAGGCAAGCGCGAGATTGCGCTCAAACTCGGCGCCGACCTGGCAATTGATTCCATCCACGAGGACGTCCCGGCCCGCCTGAAGCAGGAGGGCGTCGGCAACGTCGATGTTGTAATCGAATGCGTCGGCAAGCCCGTCACCATCGAGCAGGCCATCCAGATCGCCGGCCACAAGGCTACGGTCATGATGTTCGGCCTCACCAAGCCCGATGAGACAATCACCGTCAAGCCCTTCGAGGTCTTCCAGAAGGAGCTCGTGCTCACCTCGTCCTACATCAACCCTTACACACAGCGTCGCGCGCTCGAGCTCATCGACTCTGGCAGGCTCGACGTATCCTCGATGGTCGCCAAGGTGGCTTCCCTCGATGAACTCGGCGCCATCCTGTCAGACCCGGCCCTGCGTGCCATGGGCAAATATATAATCGACCCCAGCAAGTAAATCGATTGACACCTGCGCGGGCGGCCCTCATCCGTCGTTCACGCGCCCAGCTCTAGGAGACCGTCATGGCGCGAGCCATCTTCCAAACTATTTATGACAACGTGAAGCAGTCGATTGACGACGGCACATACGCCTATCAGAGTTATCTGCCTTCGGAGACTGAGCTCACGCAGCTGTTTGACTGTTCGCGCATGACGGTCCGTCGCGCCATCTCGATGCTTGCGGCAGATGGTTACGTGCTCCCCCAGCAAGGCAAAGGCATGCGCGTCATTCGCAACATCAGCGACGAGAAGAGTCGTGGTGGCGGCGGACTCGAGACCTTTAAGGAAATCGCGGTCAACCGAGGCTTTGAGCTCAAGACCGTCACCACCGTCTTTGAGCTCCTCATCTGTAGCAAGGCGCTCTCCAAGATTACCGGGTTTCCCGAAGGCTGTGAGCTCACACGCGCCAAACGCATCCGTTATGCAGACGGACAAGCCGTGTGCTCCGACGACTCCTATTACCTAAGCTCACAAGTACCGGGGCTGACACCCGAGATTGTCAACGACTCGATCTATCGTTACCTCGAAGAAGATCTTGGCATTAAGATTGCCACGGGCAAACGCGATGTAACGATTGAGCACCCCACGCCCGAGGATACGCGCGTGCTCGATCTCGACGACTTTAACGCACTCGCCGTTATACGCGGGCAGACCTACAACGCCGACGGCATCCTTATGGAATACACCGAGACCAAACAGGTCCCCGGGTTCTTTTTGCTCCATGAAACCGTGACGCGCAACGGTACCGGTCGAACCGGCCACCAAAGCAGCATGAACTAACCATTTATTAGTTGCGGTGGAATAGTTCCTAGAATGGCCAGCTTAAGGGCAAAACAGGAACTATTCCACCGCAACTTTTTTGGCCGGCGGGGCAGTATCTGTCCCACCGGCCATCATTTACGCTCTTTTAGCTAGTCCGCGAGCTTCTCCACCTGATCGAGCATCTTGCCGAGCTTAGCTTTCGCCTCGGCTTTTGCCTTTTGGGCCTCTTCGTGGGCTTTGGCCTTCTGGGCGGCCTTTTCCTCGGCCTCGGGGTCGACGACAACCAAGTTGGACGCATCGTGCTCAACCAGTTTGAGCGCATGCTCGGGGCACACCTTGACACAGGCGCCGCAGCCTAAACAATACGTGGACTCCAACGCAAAGCGGCCGCTTCCCACCAAATCGCAGGCGAACGTGGGGCATACATTGACGCACTCGCCGCACGACGTGCACTTGTCAAAATCGCACTCAGGCGTGCTCACCTGCATGTTCTGGGCAAGCTCGGGGTGGTTTTGCAGCGTCGAGAGCACCAGCTGCCGCCCGTGTGTAAGCGTACGGCGGCGCTTGGTCGTCGTGGTGCCGCACATGGTGTTGAGTGTGCGCTCCAGCTGGGTAATCTGATGGCGATGGGCCTTGAGCTTCTGCGTCACCGAGGCCAGCGCCGCCGTCGCCGGATTGAGCTTGGTCACCGTCAGGCCCGTGGTGCGGGCGATCTTTTCCATGTACTCCTTGCGCTCGTACTCGCGGCGCTTATGGCATTTGAGGCTTTTGGGATCGACCTCCAGGCCCATACCCGTGCCAGACCACTCTTCGGCCTTCGCAATCGCCTCGCCCAGAATGTCCTCACCGCCGGTGTTGCGGCATTTATCGCACACGCCCAACGGCAGGTACACACTCACGTTGGGATAGTCTGCCAGTACCGAGAACCAGGTCTCGGCCGTAATATCGCCCACGCAGGCAACGACGACTTCGTTCTCGCGCGGCATGCGCTTAAGGGCACGCGTGCAGGTGACGTAGGCGGTCTCGTGGCTCGTAGCCGCCGAGACAATGTCGTCGTAGACGTTTTTGGGCGCCAGGCGCGGCGAGATGATCGCCTCGGTCGGACAGGCAGCGGCGCACAGGCCGCACTTGCGACAGGAGTCGAGGATCTCGATGGAGTCTTCCTCGACCTCGATAGCGTTGACCGGGCACACGTCCATGCACGCGGTGCAGCCGCTCTTTTCGTTTTTGCAGGTCAGGCACGGAATGGTGTTGCCGCGCGGACGCTCCTTGTAGTCGGCAGGATTCCACTGCGGCGCCGACGGATCGAGTGCATCGGTCACACCGCCAAGCGGGTTTTTAAGAAAGTCGAAACCCTTGCTGATCTCGATAATGTCATCAAACAGATCGTGTTCCTGCGCCATGCGCGGCCCCTCCCTGAGCAGTGCAAACAAGCAAGAGATAATGATACGCCATCGGCCCACGCCTCGGGCAAATTACACGCGG
>DBEZQF010000348.1:0-3090 GCA_048254795.1 Collinsella sp.
GCTCATGGGCTTTCCTATGGGATCGAGGGTTTTGAGCGGTTGGCCAAGGGGACCGCTCGTGCCATGGAGGGCCAGCCTGAGGGCTACCGGTTTCCCGTTGACGAGGACGTGGACCTTGTAGTGGCGCCTGCTGCCGATCGCGTTGTGGTGTGGATATCGCCCAAGGCGATCGAGAGGTATGGATTGGATCCGCAGAACAACGAGTGCGTATCGGGTCTCAAGGCCCTCGTCTGTGAGCTCGACAGCGCAAACTGTATGGGAGGTGCGCAGCTAGGGGACGTGGATCTTCCTTGGTATGTCACGGCGGAAACAACGTTTGATGCCGGCGGGTATACCTATGGCTTTGACGAGCGCGGTGCGGATGGGGGCCGCTATGTGGTGATTGCATCAGCCTCGGGTGATGCCAAAGGCGGCGCGCGTTGGCTTGATAGCGCTCAAATGGTAGAAGCATCGTCTGTCGTGTTGCGGGATGAGCAGGGGCCCTTGACCTCTCTGGCCTCCTTATTGGGCGGCATCGACTACCGACCGTTTTGGGTGTCCATTAAAACGAGCGGCCTTGCCCTGCTGATCTCCTTTGCGCTGGGCCTGTTTGCCGCGTGGAAGACCATGGGCACCTCGAGTCGCATCAAGGGCCTGCTCGACTCGGTCTTTACCATCCCCATGGTGTTGCCGCCCACGGTCTGCGGCTTTCTGCTCCTTATGCTGTTTGGCCGCTCGACCGGGGTGGGCCAGTGGCTTATCGCGCACGGCGTCTCGATTGTCTTTACGTGGCCGGCGGCGGTGATCTCTGCCGTGGTGGTATCGTTTCCCCTGGTCTACCGTACGGCGCTCGGCGCCTTTGAGAGCCTCGACACGCAAATGCTCGATGCGGCGCGCACGCTGGGCTGGTCCGAGCGACGCATCTTCACCAAACTCATGATGCCGCTCGGCTGGCCCTCGATTGCCGCCGGCACGGTGCTCGCCTTTGCCCGCGCCATGGGCGAGTTTGGCTGCACCCTGTTCTTTGCGGGCAACTATGCCGGTATTACGCAGACCATTCCCATTGCGATTTACTTTGAATGGATGGGCGGCAATACGTCGGTGGCCCTCTTTTGGGTCGTGGTCGTAATAGCGTTCAGCTTCCTAGTCATCCTGTTCATCAACATGTACACGGCGCATTCGCAAAAATACCGCGAGCGTGGCCTTTCCCGTGCGGAACGTAAGCAGGCCAAAGATCTCGCCGGACAGGGCGATTCACTCGACCCGGCGGGCGGTGATGCCTTGCGTATCGATCGCGAGGCACTGGCCGAGCTCATGCGCGATGAGCCCGCTATGCAGGGAGGTCGATAGGCCATGTCACTCGTTCTGGACATAAAAAAGCGCTATCCGGGGTTTATGCTCGATATGCAGCTTGAGGCCGGCGAGGAGCGTGTGGCGCTGCTTGGTGCCTCGGGCTGCGGCAAGAGCTGCACGCTGCGCTGCATTGCCGGCGTGGAGACGCCCGACGAGGGCAAGATCGTCGTCAACGGCGTGACCTTTTTTGACTCGGCGGCTGGCATCAACCTGTCACCCCAGGAGCGAAAATGCGCCCTGTTGTTTCAAAACTATCAGCTGTTTCCCAACATGACGGTGGCCGATAACGTATGCGCCGGTGTAAAGGATGCTGGCGACGCCGCCGCGCGCAAAAAGCTCGCCGAGCGCTATTTGGGCATTTTCGGTCTGGCCGATTTTGTCGATCGCTACCCCGCGCGACTCTCGGGCGGGCAGCAGCAACGCGTGGCGCTTGCCCGTATGGTGGCGGCGCATCCGGGCATTTTTATGTTCGACGAGCCCATGAGCGCGCTCGATGCGTATCTCAAGAGCGCGCTTGAGCAAAACATGCTCGACCTGTTCGATGTATGCAACCGCACCGTGCTCTACGTGAGCCACGACATCGACGAAGCGTGCCGCCTGTGCCAGCGCATCTGCGTGATGCACGACGGGCATGTTGAGGAGATCGGCTCCGTCGAGGACGTGGTCCGCCGTCCGCAGACGCTGGCGGCGCTGCGCCTGACGGGCTGCAAGAACACAAGCCGGGCGCGCAAGATCGGGTCTCAGGAAGTTGAAGCCCTGGACTGGGGCATGACCTTTAACGTGGGCCATGAGGTTCCCGATAACGTGACGTACCTCGGTATTCGTGCGAGCTACTTCCATGTTGACAATCGCGCGGAGCGCGGTCGCAACAGCTACGATTTGCACGTGGCCCGTGTGAGCGATTCGCGCTTTGAGCGGCTGGTGCTGCTGGACGTGCCGCGTGCTGATGCGCCCACGCGTCTGCAGTGGAAGGTGAATAAGGTGAGTGTACCCGTGGAAGAGCTGCCGCAGGCGGGTGAGACTCTGCGCATGCATTTTGATGCAAGCAGGATTCATCTCGTTTGCCGATAATGCGGGTGCGATGCGGTCGAGGAGGTAGTCCTCGACCGCTTTGTTTTCACTTCGCCGTTCGCCGATTTCTACATGACTAAACCTTATCAGTCTGATAATTAATTATCAGACAGCGAGATGCTCACATCCCAACGTTGTCGTACGCGTGTCGACGGTGTTCGTCTTGACGACAACCGTTGATATAGTTACCTTCGACGAGAAAAGGAGGGCGCGCCGATGCTGCAGAAGACATATTCGCGTCGCGTTGCCGCGCGCGCCCTGTATATGGCTCGGAGCCGCATATGAGCAGGTATGTTCACGGCTCCGGGAGAGACGACGCACAACTAAATAATCGACCGCAAAGCGGGTTCCCCAAAATTCCGGGTTTGAGCACGGCTGGGTTTTCGCCACCCACCGTGCAGAAATACCGTAGCTATTCATTTTTGGTTCGAGAGGGGAACCGTCATGGCTGAAGAATTTGATTTCCATCCGATGTGGGAGAGCCTCGGCATGAATCTTGCCGACCACGACATGCTGCTGGGCGCTGTGGGCCAGATGTACGGCGACATGTTCCTGACGCAGAACAATCGCCCCAAGTCCACGTCCTACCTGGATTTTGTCGCCACCAACATCCACAGCGGCCGTATTAAGGAGATGCTCGACAAGAAGGAGGCCGGCGAGGCCACCAAGATCGTCGGTTCGTTCTGT
>DBEZQF010000349.1:0-4444 GCA_048254795.1 Collinsella sp.
AGGCTCCCATCGACGCCTCCAACGTCAATCTCGTTTGCCCCGAGTGCGGTAAGGTTACCCGCGTCGGTCACGAGAAGGACGGCAAGAACAAGCTGCGCGTCTGCAAGAAGTGCGGCCACAAGTTCTAAGCTGCCCGCAACAGTTAAGTTGCTAGCAAAGGCCCGGATGCCACGGCACCCGGGCCTTTTTTCTATCCCTACTCATTGGGGACAGGCTTAAATGAGTACCCTAACTGGGTAAGCATAAATGAGCGGGTCGTGCTGTATAAATTGCTTGTGTGCGCGTTTATGCGCGTTAGATTGCGTTTAATTACGCACCTATGCGTATATATGCGCCGTTTACGGGGCAATAATGACCGTTTAGCGGTGAGATACGCAAAAACGCGCACTGACGCGCGTGTTTGTGCGAATATAGAGCTGTCAGAAATGCAAGACGTTCTATGACACAGGAGACACATAATGGCAGATTCCAAGCAGGCTCCACTCGACGCCGCGGCAGCCGCCAAAGCAGCATTTGCTTCGGTCCAGGACAAGCCGTTCCCTAACGACATCTTTACGGCTCCCGAGCTCCGTTGGGCTGTGATCGGTTGCGGCGTTATTGCCAACCAGATGGCTCAGTCCCTTGCCCTGGCCGGCCGCAAGCTTACGGGCGTTGCCAACCGCACGCTCACCAAGGCTCAGACTTTTGCCGACCAGTACGGCGTCGAGAAGGTCTATGACACGGTTGAGGATCTCTACGCCGATCCTGACATCGACGCCGTCTACATCACCACCCCGCACAACACCCATATCACCTATCTGCGCGCCGCCCTGGCGGCCGGCAAGCACGTTCTCTGCGAGAAGGCCATCACGCTCAACTCCGCCGAGCTCGATGAGGCCCGCGCCATTGCCGCCGAACACAACGTGGTCCTTATGGACGCTACCACGGTGCTCCACATGCCCTTGTATCAAGAGCTGCGCCGCCGCATGGATGCCGGCGAGTTTGGCCGCATGAACCTCGCTCAGCTCAACTTTGGTAGCTACAAGGAGTACGGCGACCTGACCAACCGTTTCTACAATCGCAACCTCGCCGGCGGTGCCATGCTCGATATTGGCGTATACGCCCTGTCCGTCATGCGCCTGTTTATGGCGAGCCAGCCCGTCGAGGTCGTGTCTCTGGGTAACACCTGCGAGACCGGCGTGGACGTTGCAGGCGGCATCGTCTGCCGCAATGCCGAGCAGCAGCTGGGCGTCGTGAGCCTTACGCTCCACTCCAAGCAGCCAAAGCGCTCGGTTATCAGCTTTGACAATTGCTATGTCGAGGTCAACGAGTATCCGCGCGCCGATCACGCGACGATCGTGTGGACCGCGGACGGTCATCGCGAGGAGGTCGCCGCGGGCACCGAGGCTTATGCCCTGTGCTACGAGATGGCTGACCTCGAGCAGGCCGTCGCCGGCGACGATTCCAAGCGTGAGCTTCTGGATTATGCTTCTGATGTGATGGAGCTCATGACCAAGCTCCGCGCCGATTGGGGAGTCGTCTACCCCGAGGAGGAGTAAGCGATGCTTGCGGAAGATAGGCTCAATACGATCGTGTCGATGGTGCAGCAGGCTGGCTCGGTAACGGTGCCCGAGCTTGCCGATGCCCTGGGCGTGACGGCCTCTACCATTCGACGCGACCTACAGACGCTCGACCGAGCGCACCGCATCGCCAAGGTGCACGGTGGCGCGACAAGTCTTGAGCGCGCGCACGTGACGCGCGACCTAACGATCAGTGAGCGCAGTGATCTCCATAACGACGACAAGGAGCGTATCTGCGCCCGCGCCGCGGCGCTCGTGGAGCCCGAGAGCTTTGTGTACATCGATTCGGGTTCGACAACGCTCAGACTCATCGAGCATCTTCCGCATCTCGAATCGGTCACCTATGTGACTGATTCCGTGCTCCATGCTCAGCATCTCGCTGTGCGCGGCATGCGCACCGTGGTGCTGGGCGGCGAGCTTAAACCCGAGACCGAGGCGCTCGTTGGCCCCGATGCTCTGGCAACCCTAGACCGCTACAACTTTAACTGCGGCTTTTGGGGTTCTAACGGCATTGCCGCCGAGCAGGGCTTTACGACGCCCGATATCGAGGAGGCACAAGTAAAGCGTATCTCGATGCGCCATACGGCCAAGCGCTTCGTAATCTCGGACGCCAGTAAATTTGGCATGGTGGCGCCCGTCAAGTTCGCGGACTTCCGTGACGCAACGATTATTACCGCAGGCGATGTCCCTGCCAAGTACCGGGTAATGGACAACGTCATCACGGTCTAACAGCAGGGGACGGGCTAAGGCCAAAACCATTTAGTTTTCTCAATAGAAAAGCGGCAACGTCCATCACGGGCGTTGCAGCTTTTGTTGTCTACCGGTTTGTCTAAGTCTGTAACAACTAGACCGTTAAAAGTGGGCCAGGTGTTACAGATTGAGATACTTCCGAACCGCGCCGTCCCTTTGTCTCAATCTGTAACATCTGAGCTTGATTTTGCCGAGTTACTGTTACAGATTGAGATTTTCCCTTGAGGGAGATTCGAATGTCTCGATCTGTAACAGATAGGCCGGAAAATGAGCTCTAACTGTTACAGATCGAGACGTTTTGGGACCGCGGCTGAGCCATTGCGACAAAGCCACCACAAAGGTGCCTGTCCCTTTTTGGCAGGTTTTAGGGCTCCCAGGGGCAGGGGGCTTCGATGTGGATGTGCTCGCCGGTTACGGGATGCGTGAAGGACACGCTGTGGGCGTGGAGCATCAGGCCGCAGGGGCGCGGCGTTCCGTACAGGTCGTCGCCAACCAGGGGATGACGCTCGCTGGCCAGGTGCACGCGAATCTGATGCTTGCGGCCGGTGAGCAGCTCGACATCAATATACGAGCGCGTGGGCAGGCCACGGCGGCTCTTAAGACGCTTGAGTACCTTGACGCGCGTCTGAGACGGCTTGCCGCTGGCGCCAACGCGCATCTTGCGGCTATCGTGGCGGTCGCGGGCGATGGGCTTGTCGATGAGCTTTTCGTTCCAGTCGATTTTGCCCTCGGCGAGCGCCAGGTAGTGCTTTTCGAATGCGTGGTCGATGATCATCTGGTCAAAAGCGGGTTGCGTCTGCTTGTCGAGCGAGAACAACACCACGCCGGTGGTGTTGCGGTCCAGGCGGTTGAGCGGCTGCATGTCAGTCGCGGCAAAGCCGTCGCCCATCGCCAACAAAAGGTCGCTAGCGTAGTCGGTAAGTGTGCGCTCGCCGGTGCCGTCACCGTGGACGATCATGCCAGCGGGCTTGTCGATGGCCATGAGCCAGGCGTCGCAGTAGAGGACTTGAGGTTCTTCGTTCACGTGTAAGCCTTTCGGTTAGCTAATTCCCACAAACATGCAGCCCGAGGTGGCGCCGCGCAGGCGGGCGGCGGGCTTGCGGCCGGCTTGAGCCGCCTCGACGGCGCGACGGACGCGAGCGACGGCACGGCCAATCTCATCGGCCTCGAGCAGGGTTCCGTCGACCATAAGACGACGGACGCCGGCGTCGAGCAACTGCGGTACCTGCGGCGTGAGGTCGATGGGGAAGGCGTCGTACAGGCGTGAGCGGCCGTGGATGTCGGTACGCACCGGCATGATCTTGCCGTCGATATTCTTGAGCGAGAGCTTGCGGGCACGCAGGCGGCAGTTGGCACAATCGTGGATACAGCCGTTGGCAACCTGCAGAATGCAATGCTCGCTTGTCATGACGCGCGGGCGGCCAAAGACGGTGATGCCCAGAGCCGCGGGCGCGGCGGCGCCGAGCGAGACAATCTCGTCGAGTGTGATCTCGGGCGAGAGCCAAAACGCACCGGCTCCGCGCTCGGCAAGCGCCTCCATGCAGGGCGTGTTGTGCACCGGCAGGCAAGAGCGAATCTCGGCCGTGGCGCCAACCTGGGCGGCCAGGGCAAGCTCAGAGATGTTGCCAATAGCGACCGTGGCGCCGGCAACAACCCACGGGTCGACACGTACGTGGTCAACGGCGCGGCAGACCTCGTCGAGCACGGGTACGATGCCCTGCTCAAATGCATCGGCGGGGGAGAGCTCGGCCGCATCGAGCGCGTCGGTGGTCATGTAGATGCGCGTTGCACCCTCCGCCCGCACTGCCTCGGCGGCCTCGAGCGAGGTGACGGTGGCACAGATCTGCGGCTCATCGCGGTAGTGCTCGGGCGCGGGACGGGAATCACTGGTTGCAATCGCCGGCAGCTCGAGCGTTTTCGCGCGCTCCTCGTACGGTGCCAGAATGACCTCTTCCAGCGCCTTACAAGCGGCGGCGCGCACCTTGTGCACGGCGGAAAAGCCCATACCGCAGCCGGCGTCGAGCGAAACGTCAAAGCTTGCGGCCTCAAAGGGAGAGGAGCCCATGCGCCCGACGTGCTCAACCAGATCGGATGCCTCGACGGCGCGGGTCTTGGCAGCCTCGACGGTAAAGCCC
>DBEZQF010000350.1:0-5365 GCA_048254795.1 Collinsella sp.
GCACCGTTTACCGTCAGCTCCTTTTTGCAGCGCATGGGGCGCACGGGACGCCGCGATCTTCCGCCCGAGATGTGGTTTGTCATGCGCGAGGAAGAGCCCGAGCCGCGCACGATGATGCCCGAGACCATTCCGTGGAAGCTCTTGCAGGGCATCGCGCTCGTACAACTCTATCGCGAGGAAAAGTGGGTCGAGCCGCCCGAGCTCGATCGACTCCCCTACAGCCTGCTCTACCACCAGACTATGTCGACGCTTGCCAGCACCGGAGAGCTCACGCCGGCAGAGCTTGCCCAGCGTGTGCTCACGCTCAGCTATTTCCATCGCATCTCGGCCGATGACTATCGCGTACTGCTGCGCCACCTCATCAAGATCGACCACATCCAAGTCACCGAGGGCGGCGGGCTCATCGTGGGCCTCGCGGGCGAGCGCATCATTAACAACTTTAAGTTCTACGCCGTGTTCCAGGAAAACGAGGAGTTCACCGTTCGCAGCGAGTCGGCCGAGTTGGGCACGATCGTCAATCCGCCACCGCCCGGTGAGCGCATCGCCATCGCCGGACACTGCTGGATTGTCGAGGAAGTGGACTGGAAGCGCCACACCGTCTTTGCCACGCAGGTCAAGGGCCGGGTGCCGGCCTACTTTGGCGACTGCCCCGGCGACATCAATACACACGTACTCGAGCGCATGCGCAAGGCGCTCAACGAGCACGCGACATATCCGTACCTCATGGGTAACGCACGGGCCCGCTTGGCGCAGGCTCGCCATACGGCCGAGATTTCGGGTGCGGGAACTAAACCGCTCATTAACCTGGGCGGCGACACCTGGGTGCTCTTCCCCTGGCTGGGCAGCTACGCCTTTTTGGCGCTCGAGCGCATGCTCAAGATTAAATGTGCCGCGGAGCTGGGCCTTCGCGGACTCGACCCATCACGCCCGTACTTTATGCAGTTTAAGATGAAGGCCGACGAGGAGACGTTCTTTGAGGCGCTCGCCGCCGAGGCCGAGAAGGACTTTGATCCCATCGAGCTCGTCTATCCTGGCGAGGTGCCTTATTTTGATCGCTACGACGAGTACGTTCCCGAGGAACTCGTGCGCAAGGGCTTTGCCGAAGGCGTGCTCGACACCGAAGGCATGAAGCAGCGCGTTCTCGGCTGGCGCGACCACACATAAAACCCGTCTTTTTGGGACGGAGAGACTTACTTGTCGTGAAGGACGGTGCCGAGGAAGTCGGTGTCGAAGGGTACAGCTTCGGCAAAGACATAGTCGCCGTCGCTGGCGATGAGCAGGTAGTTCTCCTCGCCGCCGAACTCCGCATCGCCGCATGGGACCACCCAGGCGTGGGCGAATACCTCGAGTGCCGCGGCAACGCAATCGCGCAGGAACGTCACGTCGCTCCCCCTGTTCGCACTCACGATATTGGCAACATAGATGCCCCCGGGGTTAAGGCTGCCTCGCACCAAACGCAATGCCTCAACCGTCGCCAGCTCGCGTACGGGCTCGGCACCGCCAAAGCAATCGCTCACGACCACGTCGTAGCGACGATGACCCACGCTCGTCACGCCCAGATACGAGCGAGCCTCAGCGGTAATCACTCGCAGGCGATCGCCCACCGTGCGCTCCAGCTCGTCCAGGTAGAACCAACGGCGCGCCAGGCGCGTAATCTCGGCATCGTACTCAACGACGTCCATGCGCAAGTCCTCGTGCGACATCAGTGCAAACTTGGGATAGGCAAACCCGCCGCCGCCCAGCATGAGCATACGGTCGATACCATGCCCGTAAGCATCACGCATTGCGTCCTCAGCCTCAAACACGTCGTCAAACGCGCGGTAGTACGCAAAGACGGGCTCCGCCCAACGCTCGCCAACGTAGCTTGCGCTTTGGTAAACGCCGCCTTGCACCAATACACGGACTTCGTCGCCGCCCTCATCGTGCACGCGTTTCACACGCGCCAACCCATTGCGGGTTCGCGCAACCTGCAGACAGGCAGCACGGACAGCGACAGCGGCCGCGCCAAGCGCCGCGGCCCCCAGAGCAACGCCGGCAACGACGCCGGCAGAAACACTCGGCTTGTTCATCTAGAGCTCCTTTTGCAGATAAAGGCCATGGTCATAAAATCCAAGATGACGATAGTACTCACGTGTGCCAATCGCGCTAATCACGTTGATACGCGCATAACCCGCATCCCGGGCAATCTCGCACGCACGCTCTACGAGCAAACGCCCCATCCCGTGATGCTGCGCCGCCTGGCCTTGATCGCCCACGCGCGCCGCCATGCCATACACGTGAACCTCGCGAATCATCGCCTCGTCCGACACCGTCGGCAACTCGTCCGCATGCGCGGCAACAAACGCGCGGTCGGGCAGCGACAGGCGCAAAAAGCCCGCGATTTTGCCCTGCGGTGTCACCCACTGCAAAAAGCGCTCGCGCGTCACCGGCGTCTCGTACGCCACTTCCTCGTCAAGGGTCAACTCGTCCAGGTCGGCGCCCGCCGTGCTGATCTCGCGATAGCGAATCTCACGCACCGTCGCACCGTCACCCCGAGCAGCCAGGCGGTTCTCAACGAGCTGGCGCAGGTTGGGTTTCTTGTTGCCCACCATGATGTCATCGGAGCTAAAGTCGCGGATCATGCGGCTGATGCGGCAGAACGCCGGCGTCACCACGATGTCGTCGGCCAACACATCGAGCAGCTCGTCCTCTGTATAGGGGCGCCACTCGCCACGCTCGTAACAGCCCACCAGACGCGAGCCCTCGATGAGCGCGCACGGGTAGACCTTGACCTCGTCGGGCATAAAGGCGCCCTCGGTCATAAAGCGCTCGTAGTCGCGCTTGTCCCCATCAGGCGTGGCGCCCAGCAAGTTGAGCATAAAGTGCGCGTGGATCTTAAAGCCAAACAGACGCGCGAGCGAAAACGCCCGCTCGATCTGCGCCACCGAAATGCGGCGCTCGTTGATATCGAGTAGATGCTGGTCAAGACTCTGAATACCCATCTGAATCTTGGTGCAGCCCAAGCGGCGGATAAGTGTGAGGGCCTGCGGCGTTACGGCATCGGGGCGTGTCTCGATAACGAGCCCCACCACGCGATGCTTCGCCGTCTCGTTGATGCGCTGCTGACGCTCAAGTTCCTCCATCGTTGCCGCCTGCCACTCGGCAACCTCGCCCCACGGCGTGCCAGGGCCGTACAGACGACGCACCGCGCGGTTGTAGCCGCCCACAGCAACATCCACGCGCTCCTGCTCTCCTGCAACACCGCTCGCGAGCTCGGCCTCGTCTGTCGCAATGCCGGCAGCCCGGTAGCGCTCGCGACGCTCCGCCACCACCGGCGGCAGAGCATCGGCGGGCGCATCGTCGAGCAGGCGCCCCGCCTCGGCACGACTTATGCCCGGACGCGCCAACATGGGATTTGCCGCCACGCTCGCCACCGCATCATCATTGAGCGCACGGAAGAGCTCCGACATAAACCACGTCTGATACCCTTGTGGATAGTCGCTCCAGGTACCGCCAAGCACAATAAGCTCAATTTTATCGGTCGCATGACCCATCTGCGAAAGCGCGGTCAGGCGAGCGCTCACCTGCAGATACGGGTCGAAGCAGTTTTGCTCCGCACGGGCGCATGCCGGCTCGGCGTGCAGATAGCTTTTAGGCATGCGCAGGTCGTTGGGGCAAAACAGGCAATCGCCCGAGCACGGCCAGGGCTTGGTGATGACGGTAATGGTCGCCACGCCCGAAGCCGTGCGACGAGGCTTCATGCGTAGCACCTGCAGCAGTTGACGCTCCAGCTCCGCATCGACATTCCATCCAGCCCAACGAGCCGGCTCCTCACGTTTAACCCGCTGGTAGAACGGCAGCAGACGGCGCTTGGCCAAATCGCGTTTGTCGGCACCCTCGCGGCGCGCCTCGGCATGTATCAGTTTGACGAGCGCCTTGTCGTCTACGGTCTCGCCGCAACGCAGGGCCTCGAGTATGTTCAAGATAATCTGTTCCATGCCCCCATTGTAAAGGCAAAGGCGCCGAAGCCCGTCACGGCTCCGGCGCCTCCATCAAACAGCGCGTCTATGGTTTATAAGTCTTCGATAACCACCCGTCACTCTGGATCAAACGACATGTCGCCCGAACCAACCTCAAAACGATACGTGGCGGACTTATCGCCATTATCGAATTCAAGATTCAAAATGGTCTCGCCGTCGTAGCCAAGCGGAAGGAAATCGCTCTCGAAGTCGCCGCTGCCCAAGGTGAGGCTCGCCTTAAAGCCCGTCGAGTTTGGAACCGTCATCTCCACATCGCCCGAGCCCACACTCACGTCCATCGACTTCGCGGGGGCCTGGTAGAGCTCGAACGTCACATCGCCCGAGCCGACCTCGGCGTCCAGGGTATCGGTCACGCTGCCCGTAAACTCTACATCTCCCGAGTCCAAAGTCAGGTTGAGGTCATGACACGCAATGCCCGCGACCGTCAGGTCACCCGATCCTACATTCGCTGTAATGCCCACCATGTTATCGGCAACTTCGCGCGGCAGTTCGACGGTAACCGTGCGGTCAATGGCGCGCTCGTCATCGCAATCGAACTGGCGAATCTTGAGCGTAGAGCCCTTGATTTCGGACAGGTTCTGGGTTGCCGCATCGAAGGCAACGGTCCCCGTTGCCACGCGACCGCTTTCAATTACGCGCACTGGGCCGCCGGAGACGTGTTTGACCTCGACCGTGCCCGACGTCACGTCCAAGTCAAGCGATGTGAACGCGTCGACATCAAACGTTTCGCTCGAAAGCTGCTGAGGCCGAGCGGAATAGTTGCCGCCATCCAAAAGATCGTCCTCGTCAACCGCATTGTCCATACCAGACAACCCGGATACAACATCGTCGAGGTCCCACGGGCCATCAAAATGAATCAATGTCCGCGAAGTGCCAAAGACAAGCCCGATGATGAGCACAAACGCTCCGATGCCAATGCCCAAGCGCCTCTTAGACTCATGCGAGAGCTTCATCATTCATCACCTTCTTTGGCACTCGACTCAGCGGTGGTCGCGGCAGCCATGTCAGCGTCAACCGCTGTGAAAACGTCCTCCCCCTTAGTCCTAGCGACCGCCGGCGCCGGACCAACCTGGATATCCCCGCGCGCCCAATCGCCATCGAGCGCACGCGCCACCCAGTGATAGATGGGGATCGTAAAGAAGATCAGCGCGGCAAAGGGACCGGCACCAAACAGGAACATCAGCAAAAAGAACAGTAGCCAACACACGGCCCAATACGGGAACGACTGGAACGGGCCCTTCACCGGAGTCGAGCCAACCGCGGTGCCACTCGTCGCCTGCGCCGTAGCGGCATTGGCGGCCTGCGCACTCCAGCTTGCCGCTTGCGCCGCCTTGGCCGCAGCATCA
>DBEZQF010000351.1:0-2887 GCA_048254795.1 Collinsella sp.
CGTGGTTCATCATGAGCGAGGGCTACGAGACGATTAACGAGTTCACGCAGCCCGCGCTCGAACGTTTCGGCGAGCAGTACTGGGAAATCATGGTCTCGTATTCGGCGTTTCTCGTTAAGTACCTGAACGGCAACAAGATGATGCGTGAGAAGGCCGAAATGCAGAAGCGCTTGGCATGGGAAGAAGCGATGCGCGAGCGCTGCCGCAACAACGAAGCCGATTCACATTCGGGCGAGTAGGCGGGTCAATGGAGCAGGCGGTGATTACGGGGGCGGAGTAGTTCCGCATAGCGGATCTACGTAGCCCTCGTTCACCGGCTGCGGAATTGACGCGGCGGGCAAGCAACAAAACCAGACTTGATTGAGGGTCGATGACGCACTGCGCCATCGACCCTTTCCTTGCTCTAGTCGCGGCGAAGGAAGCCCATCAAATCGGGGCACGTATATATTCGGCTACTACGACCGAATATATACGTGACGTGTGACGTGTGACGAACAGCCGCGACAAGGGGGAGTTTGAGGGGGCTTGCCCCCTCATGCACGCGCCGCCGCGTGCTGTCCGAGAACGTGAGCGACGCCGCGAACGGACGAGGGCTGGGGGGTCTCGGGGGGAACGCCCGAGCGGGTCAAGGGCAGCGCCCTTGCACGGCCAAACGCAGTTTGGTATACCGTGACTATACCAAATGTCGCTAACGCTCCATCAGGCTTCAAACTCGGAGGTTCACCAATGACGGTCGCGCCACTAATCGCAATGAAGAGCTCGCAAGTGAAAAGCTTTGACGCGGTGGGTCGTGAGCTGGACAGGCGCGCCCATACCTACGCCAACGATGTTGACCAGAGCGGACGGCACATCGGCTACCGCTGCCGCGCCGAGGATGAGCGCCCGATGCCGCTTGAGAAGGCGGTCGAGCGGCGCATGGGGGAACTCAAGACGAAGAGAAAAGTCAGGGAGAACCAAGTGCGGGCAATGGGGTTCATCGTTTCAAGTAACGATGCCTTGGACGAGAAGTCCGCGAGGGAGTTCTTGGACAGGAGCATCAACTGGTTCGGTGCCCGATACGGGTATGAGAATCTGCTCGCTGCCCAGATCCATCTGGACGAGGGCACGCCCCACGCGCACATCTGGGTCGCGCCCGTGATACACGATGCCGAGACGGGGTTTGACCGACTGTGCGCCAAGGAGCTGTTCGCCCCAGACAAACGGCGCAAGAACGCGGAGGGCAAGTGGGAGGTGACCGCGCAGGGCACTATGAGCCGCTTGCAGGAGGACTTCTGGGAGCAGGTCGCGAAGCCCTACGGGTACGAGCGCCCAATGCGCCACGAGCTGCGCGCGAAGGGCTACAGGAGTCTTGACGCGTACAAGGTGCAGGTCGGCACCACGCGAGCGCTCAAGTCCGAGATAGAGACCCTTGAGGGTGCGAGGGATAAGGCGAAGCACGGGGCGATAACGGCGAAGCGCGAGCTGGACGGCCTTGAACAGCTCAGGGTTGAGTCCAGTGTCAAATTGGGTGCCGTGAACGCCAAGGTCGATGAAAAGCGGGCGCAGGCTGCGGAAATCGACCGCCGAATCGCGGAGAAAATGGCCGAGCTTGACCGCTTGGACGGCGAAATCGGCGAGAAAATCGAGCTGCGCAACGAGGTGGGCGATGACCTTCAGCGGGAGTCCGCGCGATTGGAGTCTCTTCGGCAGGGAACGCGAGCAGCTGAGAGAGACGTTGAGGAGCTTCGACCCATCGCTGCCGAGGTTCGCAGGTACGAGGGTGCGGGACGCGCTGAGCGCGGCACAATCCTCGATTCAATCGCTGCTCGATGCGCAGGAGCGGCGAGAGCAGCTAGAGCGGCAATTGAGGAGCTTGGAGACCGCATCTGGGCGCTGATGCGTCCCAGGAAGGCGAAGACGGAGCAGCGCAGCCTGGATGACGTGATGAGGGAAGCAACGGAAGCCGCACGCGCGTCGGAAGCGTTGAGCCGTGGCCATGTCGCGCCGACGCGCTCGCGTGGGCAGGCGCGGTGAAACGTAAACTATAGTTTACGTTTTGGGAGTCCATACTTGTGGACTCGAAAGCGCAGGTAGATGCGCAAAATAAAAGGGCACCGCGCGATGCGATGCCCTATAATGTTTGTTGCTGGTCGTTGGTTGCCGCCGACAACCAGCTAATGGAAACGGAAGGTGAAGTTCCGTCCCGTACATGACTATTCTAGCAAGACCGCGAGGTCAGGGCTATAGATAGACGTAAAAACGGAGCCACCTTCCATGATTTTGGAGGTGGCTTTTTTCATGGCAGACGAGACGACCGAGAAGGCTGAGAAGCCAATCGACACCAGCGTGAAGGCGCGTTACTGGTGGGCTGTGCTCTATCAGGAGAACATGGTCGATGGTTGGCGCGACAACATCGAGGAGCTGTTGCAGCTGCCCTATGCCTACTGCGAGCACGTGGCAGACGTTGACGGCAAGGGTGAGCATCGCAAAGACCACGTGCACGTGATTATCGTCTTCGGCAACACGACCACCTACAAGACGGCGATGTCCGTTTTTAAGCGGCTTGGCGAGAAGGCGTTGAACAAGTGCGAGCGTGTAATCGACATTCGCCACTGCTACGACTACCTGATTCACGACACGGACAAGTGCCGCAAGCTCGGCAAGCATCAATACGACCCGAGCGAGCGCATTACTGGCAACGGCTTCGACATTGGCAACTACGAGCAAATCAGCACCGCCGAGAAGCAGCACATGCTAAAGGAGCTGACGTGGTTCATCATGAGCGAGGGCTACGAGACGATTAACGAGTTCACGCAGCCCGCGCTCGAACGTTTCGGCGAGCAGTACTGGGAAATCATGGTCTCGTATTCGGCGTTTCTCGTTAAGTACCTGAACGGCAACAAGATGA
>DBEZQF010000352.1:0-3978 GCA_048254795.1 Collinsella sp.
GTCCGAGCTGTGCTCCGTGCCGCGCGTCTCGGAGCGCTTTGCCCAGAGCAATGCGCTCGACGAGGATATCGCGCGACTCAAATATGTTTCGGGTAAACGTGAGGAGGCCCTTCGCCGTCTGGGAATTCGGACGGTGGGGGATCTCCTTCTCCATATCCCTCATCGATACCTCGACTTTACCCGCTCGTGGTCCATCGAGATGGCGCCCATCGGCACCGTTTGCACGATTGTCGCCACGGTCGACCGTATCGTCCAAAAGCAGCCGCGTCCGCGCATGCAGGTTACCGAAGTCTCACTCGTTGACGAGACGGGTGTGCTTCAGGTCGCCTTTTTCCGCCAGCCCTGGATTGCCCAGCAGCTTAAGCAGGGCGACCGCCTGGCCGTGATGGGCAAGGTCGAGTTTGCCTACGGCTTTAAGCAGATGGCCTCGCCGCATTTTGAAAAGCTTGAGGACGGTCGTGCCGCGGGTACCATTTTGCCGGTCCACTACGTAAGTGACGGCGTGAGCCAGGCATGGATGCGTCGCATCGTGAGCGGTGCTCTTGAGCTCGTCGGCAATCCCTTCGATCCCATCCCGGCACCACTGCGCGCAAAGCGCAAACTCATGAGCAGTGCCCGTGCGCTTCGTTCGATTCACTTTCCCTCGAGTATGGCCGAGCGCGACATTGCGCGCCGCCGTTTGGCCTACGAGGAGTGCCTGTACCTGCAGCTCGCGCTGCGTCTGCGCAACGACGGCGGTCTGGTCGATGTGGTTCCCTATGCCCACACCGCGGGCGAGCACCTGGCCGCGCTCAAGCAAGCCTTGCCGTTTTCGCTGAGCGACGAGCAGGAGGCCGCGTTCCAAGACATTCTGCACGACATGTGCGATGGCGGGCGCGTGATGAACCGTCTGCTGCTGGGCGATGTCGGTACCGGCAAGACCGCCGTTGCCGCCTGCGCGCTGGCTGTGGCTGCCGATAGCGGCACGCAGGCCTGCGTTATGGCGCCCACGGGCGTGTTGGCGCGCCAATATGCCGATAAGACCGGCCCTCTGCTCTCGCAGGCCGGCATGTCCTGGGCGCTTCTGACAGGTGCCACGCCGGCCGCAGAGCGCGAGCGCATCCATGCACAGCTGGAATCGGGCGAGCTTGATGTGCTCTTTGGCACCCACGCGGTCCTTTCGGATGACGTTACGTTCAAGCATCTGTCGCTCGTGGTCATCGATGAGCAGCACCGGTTTGGCGTCGGCCAACGCAACGCCCTGCGCGCGAAGGGCCCCGGTGCCGATCTGCTCGTTATGACGGCAACGCCCATCCCGCGTACGCTGGCGCTTTCGGTCTACGGCGATCTGGATACGAGCATCATCCGCCACCGGCCTGTTCCGGGTGCCGGTGTGACGACGTGTGTTCTCACCGAGTCGAGCCGTGACCTCGCCTATGGAGTCATCCGCGAGGCACATGACAAGGGTCAGCAGGCCTACGTGATTTGCCCGCTCGTGGAGCCGAGTGACTCGGCCGATGAGCTGGAAGACGTGCCCGGTATTGCCCGCGACGATGAGGGCCGCGTAACCGTCCCCGTGCCGCTGCACGATACGGCGACCGAGCTCGATCGCCTGCGTTTGGCGTTGCCGGGTCTTGCCATCGAGCGCCTTCACGGCCGTATGCCAGCGGGGGAGAAGGACCAGGTTATCGATGCCTTTAAGCGTGGCGAGATTGACGTGCTCGTCTCGACTACGGTGGTCGAGGTGGGCGTCGACGTGCCCAACGCCACCGTCATGGTCATCGAGAACGGCGAGCGCTTTGGTTTGGCTGCCCTGCACCAGCTGCGCGGTCGCGTGGGCCGTGGCAGCGTGTCGGGCACGTGCCTGGTCATGACACACTCCAAGGGCAACGGCGGCGCATCGGCGGCACAAGACCGTCTCCAGTCGCTCGAAAAGACCTCGGACGGCTTTACGCTCGCCCAGATGGACCTGCGCCTGCGCCATGAAGGCGAGATCCTGGGTTATCGCCAGCATGGTGGTGTGACCCTGCGCTTTGTCGACCTGGACGCCGACGAGGAGCTGATCGAGTGGGCCCATTTGGACGCGGTCGAGCTCTTGCGGTATGCTTGCAACCTTGACTCTGTGGCGACGCGTCCCTTGCGCGACGCGGTCGCCATGCGTTATCGACATATCTTTAAGGAGGTCAGCGGAGGATGAGAATCATCGGCGGCGAATGGCGCGGTCGTAAGATCGAGGAGCCCCGTGGTCGCGATGTCACCCGCCCCACGACTGATCGCGTGCGCGAGGCGTGCGCATCTATGGTCATGTCGGCATTCGATTTCGATTTGGACGAGGTTCGTGTGTTGGACGCCTTTGGCGGCTCCGGTGCCTTAGGGTTAGAGATGCTCTCTCGTGGGGCCCGCTCGCTCACGACGTTTGAGATCGATCGCAACGCCGCGCGGCTCATTACCAAGAATATCGAGTCGCTCTGCCGTGACCGTGCGCGTTGGCGCGTGGTCACGGGCGACATGCTGACGAGTGCCTCACGCGGTCGTGTACCGGGCGGCCCCTTTGATCTGGTCCTGCTCGACCCGCCCTATGCTTTTGGTGCCGAGCCGGTCGAGGAACTGCTGCAGAATCTGGCCCAGCAGGGTCTGCTTGCGTCTGGCGCTTACGCCCTGCTTGAGCATGCCGCCGCCGATGCGGGCGCGCATCCGGCAGACTTTGAGACTGTACGTGAGAAGCGCTACGGCATTACCTCGGTCGACCTGCTCCGTTGGGTCGGCGATAGCAAGGACGGCGGCACTGATGCTAACGAAAATGACGAGGCAGTATCCCCGGAGGACGCCCATGAGTGACACGATTAATCGCGTGATCGTCCCGGGCACCTTCGATCCCATCACGTTTGGCCATATCGATGTGATCCGCCGCGCCCGCCGCATCTTTCCCAGCGTGATCGTCGCTGTTGCCGAGTCGCAGGGTAAAAACGGTGTGGGCACCACGTTTATGCTCGATGAGCGCGTGGCGCTGGCCCGCGAGGCGCTCGGTGATATCGACGGCGTCGAGGTCCTGCCCTTTACCGGCCTCTTGGTCGACTTCGCTCGTGAGCAGGGGGCGGGGGCCGTGGTCAAGGGTCTGCGCGCCATGACCGACTTTGAGTATGAGCTGCAGCAGGCCGACCTTAACTATCGCCTGGATAGCGAGCTGGAGTCCATCTTTGTCATGAGTGCGCCGCAGTACGGCTATATCTCGAGCTCGGTCGTTCGCCAGATCGCCTCGCTCGGCAGTGACGTATCGACGTTTGTCCCGTCCAACGTGGTCGAAGCGCTCAAACATCGCTTTTCGTGACGTTTCTTATTGCCTGGTGGCATGTGGTAAACTAGCACGATGATATGTTACCTATGAAAGGAGACCGGATGCCGGGCGAGAATTTTCCTGGCGATAGGATCGTCAGCTTGGTCGATGAGCTCGAAGGGCTGATCGAGGAAGCCAAGCCGCCTTTCGGCAAGAACGCTCAGTTCAAGGTCATCGACGCCGACGTGTTCTTCAACATCCTCGACGAGATCCGCATGAGCTATCCCGAGGAGTGGCAGAAGTCCCGCCGTATCCTTAAGGAGCGCGAGGAGCTTATGGCTTCCGCCGCCGCTCAGGCCGATTCCATCATCGCCGACGCTCAGCAGCAGGCCCTCACCATTGCCGGTGAGCAGGAGATCGTCCGCCTTGCGCAGCAGCAGGCCGACGACATCCGCGATCGTGCCCAGCAGTACGAGCGCGAGACGCGTTATGCTGCCGAGGACTACGCAGAGCAGGTCTTTACGCACTTGGAGGAGAACCTCAAGAGCCTGACCGGCACCGTTACCCGTTGCCGTCAGCAGCTCAACGAGGGTGCCGCCCAGCAGAATGGTCAGTGGTAATGGCTGAGTTCCCGAGCGTTACCGTCGATCTTTCCGAGCAGCTCGAGTTTCCTGGAGATTCGTATCCGCTGACCGGTAAGGTCGATGTCGCCACCTACACGGTGG
>DBEZQF010000353.1:0-3649 GCA_048254795.1 Collinsella sp.
TGCTGCGTGGTTTTGCTAGTAGCTCACCTGGCAGGGAATGCCGATGGCGCGCACGCGCGCGGCAATGGCGTCGAGCACCTCAGGCGCCGCTTTGGCAAGGCCGGCGACCGGTGTCTCGCGCGCCACCGTGTAGATGGTCGCCTCCTGCGGACGAATGCGCTCAAGCGCCGCGAGCCAAGGGCCGACGTACTCCTCGCCGGTGTTGTCGATGAGCTTGCCCTGGTACTCGCCGGTCAAAAAGATCGTCTGGATAATAACGTGACTGTCAAAGCTTGCGAACGTTTCGATCTGGTGCTCGACGTCGTAGGGGCCAACGGGCTGGTCGAGCAGCTGGATAAACGCCGGATCGACCGTATCGAGCTTAAGAATGTTGTCGTCGACCATCATGAGCGCGTCGTGTACGGTGGGCTGGTCGGCGCGCGTGCCGTTAGAAAGCACGGCGATCTTGCTGTTTGGCGCCAGTTCGTTGCGTAGCGCGACGGCGCCGGCGATGGCCTGCGGAAACTCTGGCGCGGCGGTGGGCTCGCCGTTGCCTGCGAAGGTGATTACATCGGGGAGCTCGCCCTCGGCTGCCATCTCGCGCAGCTTTACCTCGAGCGCGTCGAGTACCACGGCAGCTGTGTTGTACGGCTCATGGCAGGGGCGCTCAGCGTTGAGACCGTTTTCGCAGTAAATGCAGTCGAACGTGCAGATTTTGCCGCTGGCCGGCATCATGTTGACGCCGAGCGAAAGGCCCAGGCGACGGCTGCGAACGGGCCCAAAGATGGGGCCGGCATTCAAAAACGTAGACATAGGCATATGCTCCTCAAGACAATTGTGCCTAAGCATAGCATCGGCTCCAAAGCAAGGTGTAGGCTCTTGCTTTACAAGTTTCGTTTTTTCACGTCGCTCATTATGCCGTGCCATGAAAAGCGTCGGGTCGGGTACAGTTAATCTGTTAACAAGTCGTAAGGCAATGCGGGTCCATCCAATCGTACTGACGTGCAACTGGATGGGCGTTGATGATGGGGGCACAACATGGATTTTACGGTCGAGAATGCGGGCACTACGATCGCCTGCCGCGAGTATGCCGGCCCGGTTGTATCGTCCGATGCACCCGCCTTGGTTTGCGTGCACGGTGCCTGCGTCGACGGCGTCTTTTTTGACGCCATCGCCCGCGAGCTCGCCTGTGACTATCGCGTCATTACCTACGACCGGCGCGGTTGCGGCGAGAGCGGCGACGCTGCAGACGGACGCTACGACCTCGCCGTCCAGGCCGCGGACCTGCAGGCCGTTATCGAGCATATTGGCACTCCGGCAAACGTGCTCGCGCACAGTGCCGGTACGTTGGTGGCCCTGGAGCTTCTCCGTGCAAACCCCGCCATAATCTCGCGTGCGATTCTGCATGAACCCGCCGTGACGGATGAGGGCGCCGGCCTGGGCGCGGCCCCGGTTTTGCTCGAGATGATCGCCGCGGGAAAGGTCTCCAGGGCATTACGGGCCTTCCTGGGCGCCATCGGCGATTCGGACCCTGAGGCCCCCAAGTTAACCGAGGCAGAAGCCAAGCATGCCCTGCGCAACGGCCGCAGCTTCATGGCAAACGAATACGGGATTACTATGACCTGTGTTCCCGATTGGGATAGCGTCCATGCGTCGAAAACGGTGGCCGCCGTGCTCCTGGGCGAGCTCTCGATTGGCACGCCTCGCGAGGCGGGCACGAGGGTGGCGGCTGAGCTTTTGGACTGTCCGCTCGTAATGGTTCCCGGCGCGCACAACGGCCTGCGCGATCGCCCGGGAGCGGCTGCCCAGACTGTCCTTGGCATCCTGGGGCTCTAACACCCGCAATAGCCAAAGCAGACTTCACCCGCAAACGTTTCGGCATTGTTAACAAATGTGTTCAAAACCTCACGTCTGCGGCCTCAATCGCGCCGTCTGCCAACTCATAAAAATGTAACAGCATTTACGTGCTTACCTGCATCGGCAAGGTGTTACCCTTGTAACATTTGGAACCCACCGCTACCATGCGAAGCTATCGAAAGGGCCCCATATGCTCAATAATCACGAGGTCAATCTAACCGACGAGGAGGCTGCCGCCGAGGTCGCCCGTGTCGCGAAGACCTACCCCGTGGTACGTTTACTGTCGGCCGATCAGATTAAGAGCGAGCCTAACTGCCTGCTCGCCGGCGATCGCTGCCCTTGTTTGCGCCAGGCAAGTCTTGAGGCCTTGACAGATTCCGATGAGGTGTCGGAGCAACTGCTCAACGATGGCGTTGAGTACCGCGCTCGCCTGCGCCCTCTGAAGGTCGAGGGCGAGCCTCATGTCCTGCTGATGGTGCGTCCGATCGATGGGCAAGAGGCCGCAAAAGAGGACCTTGTCTACACCGACGTGCTGACGAGCGTGCACAATCGCCGATATTACGAGGAAAAGCTCCGTAGCGCCCGCATGAATGCCGGCGTTGCGATGATCGACCTTGATGATTTTAGGGTCTTCAACGATACGTGTGGCCGTCATGCCGGCGACCTTGCGCTCGGTGCCGTGGCGACAGCCATGCGCAGCGGAATCCGTTCGACTGACGAGCTTGTGCGCTATGGCTGCGACAAGTTTGTGGTTGTCATGCCCAATATTCCCTCCGATGACTTCACCCGTCGCCTGCATCAGGTGTCCGATGCCGTTCGTTCCACGATTATTCCGGGCCATGAGTACGTGAGCTTGACGGCATGTGTTGGTGCCGTTCGCATTCATGGCGAGACGGTCGATGAGGGCGTTGGCCGCGCTGTCCAGTTACTGAGCCGCGCTAAGGCAAAAGCCGGTACGGTCGTGACCGATGCCGATTCCATCGAGGCCTTCCAAAGCGAAAAGCCTTTGGTACTTATTGTCGATGACTCCGAGATGAACCGAGTCATTCTCAGCGAGATGCTCAAGGACGAGTATTGCATCCTCGAGGCCGACAACGGTCGTACGGCGCTCGACATGGCCGACCGCTATGGTGATGAGTTGTCGCTCGTGCTGCTGGATATTGTCATGCCGGGCATAAGCGGCTTTGAGGTGCTGGCCGGTCTGTCGCGCCGATCGGTTAGTGACAATCTGCCTGTCATCATGATTTCGAGCGAAGATTCCGATGATATGGTTCTGCGCGCGTACGAGCTAGGCGCCTCGGACTATATCAACCGCCCGTTTGACTCCCGTGTCGTGCGCCGCCGTGTAAGCAACACCATCCGCCTATACGCCAAACAGCGCCGCCTGACGAGCCTGCTGTCCCAGCAGTACAACGAGCGTGTCAAGAACAGTCGCATGCTCATCGACATCATGGCTGGCGTCATGGAGCTTCGCAACGGCGAGAGTGGCAGGCACGTTACGAACATCGAAAAGCTGACCGAGCTGCTGCTTGGCTGTCTGGTCCAGCGTAGCGACACCATTTCCCTTGACAATGAGGAGCGCTCCACGATTGCCCTGGCTTCGGCGCTGCACGATATCGGCAAGATGTCGATTGACGATGCGATTCTCAACAAACCCGGGCGCCTTACGCCCGAGGAGTTCGAGATTATGAAGACGCATACCACGATCGGCGCCGACATGCTGCTTGAGCTGGGTAGCCATCACGCCGGCAATGCGCTTATGGAATATGCGTACCAGATTGCGCGTTGGCATCACGAGCGCTGGGACGGCAAG
>DBEZQF010000354.1:0-3265 GCA_048254795.1 Collinsella sp.
CGGCACGGGAGTCGGATGCAGGATCGGCGCTCTCCTGGCCAACGTGCAGCTGCAGGGTATCGAAACCAAAGGTATGCTCGGGGTTGTTGATGAACTGGCTCATGATGATCTCCTTGATCAAATAGAAGTAAATAAGAGTAAGAGAAGTAAGTCGCTGTCTCCTGATCACGCCGACGGGCGCAAACAGGAGCCCGGCATTCGTCTTAGTAAGCAGTTCATATGCGGTCCTCCTTTCGCATCCCGGTCCGTGGTCGGCTTAATTACCTACCTCCTTTGTGTGTTTTGAATAGTACGAGCATTGTTTCGCTCGGTCAATCACTTAAAAGCACTAACCTGTTATCTGTTTTTTAGATAGCTATCGAAAGGACGGGCGCCGATGACCCTCCAACAGCTTCGTTTTCTGATCGCCGTGGCAGAGTCCGGCTCAATCAACGCCGCAGCTCAGCGCCTCTATACCGCTCAGTCCAACATCTCAAACGCCGTCAAAAGCCTGGAACAGGAGCTCCATCTGGAGATCTTTACGCGCTCTAGCCGCGGTGTTGCACTCACCAACGACGGCACCGAGCTTTTGGGCTATGCGCGCCAGGTCGTAGAGCAGGCCGACATGCTCGAGGCACGCTACGAGGACGGCGGTACCCCGCAAGCCCGCCTTGCCATCTCGGCCCAGCACTACGCCTTTTCGGTCGAGGCCTTTGTCAACGTGGTCGAGCGCTGCCGCGACAGCAAGTTCGAGTTCATCATGCGCGAGACCACCACATCGCAGATTATCGATGACGTCCGTGCATTTCGCAGCGATATCGGCATTCTGTATCTAGATGATTTTAACGCCCGCGTTCTGCAGAAGGCCTTCGCCGATGCCCGCGCGAGCTTCCACCCCCTCTTCGACGCGACGGTCCACGTCTTCGTTAGCGAACGCCACCCGCTCGCACGCCGCCCTCAGCTGTCCCTTGCCGACCTCACGCCCTATACGCGCTACAGCTTTGAGCAGGGAACCTCAAACTCCTTCTATTACGCCGAGGAACCCTTTAGCTATATCCCTTGCGACCGCAACATACGAATCTCAGACCGCGGAACACTTACTAACTTACTTATCACGTCGAACGGTTACACCCTGTCGACCGGTGTCCTCTCCAATGAAATGCAATGGGGTATGGCTTCGATCCCGTTAGCAGACGCCCCAACGATGCACGTAGGCTATATCATGCACGACGATCGCAAGCCCTCTCCCCTCTTGCAGCAATACCTCGACGAACTCAACCGCATCATCCATGCCGACCAACCGTCAGAAGACGGGGTAGAAATCGGAGATTGCTAGCCCCCGACGGGCATGGCGCTACAATGGTCACTCACACGAAACGTACCCAACGAAAGGAACCATGTGAAGGTCATCATCTATACCGACGGCTCGGCTCGATCTAATCCGGGACGCGGTGGCTACGGCGCCGTGCTCAAATACACCAACCCCGCCGGCAAGACCTTCACCTCCGAGCTTTCGCGTGGCTACGCCAAGACCACCAACAACCGCATGGAGCTCATGGCGGTCATCGTGGCGCTCGAGGCACTCAACCGCCCCTGCGAGGTCGAAGTCCATTCCGATTCGCAGTACGTCGTCAACGCCTTTAACAAGCACTGGATCGACGGCTGGAAAAAGCGCGGATGGAAAACTGCCAACAAGCAGCCCGTCAAGAACCGCGACCTATGGGAGCGCCTGCTTGCCGCAAAGAGTAAGCATAAGGTGGAGTTCATCTGGGTTAAGGGGCATGCCGGCCACGAGCTCAATGAGCGCTGCGACGAGCTCGCCACCACCGCGGCCGACGGGGCCAACCTCGATATCGACACCGGATTTAACGAGAGCGACCTGTAACGGCGTTTTCGCACGCTATTTCCCGCCCCCTCGCGCTACACTCATCCTGTAAACCGAACGGTACGAGGGGGATACATGCTGCGTATAGCAACCATCGGCACATCCATGATCACCGACGACTTTATCCAAGTCGTCAATGCCAACGACCAGACTGTATTCGTAGGCACGCTCTCGCGCAATGCCGAGCGCGGCGCCGCGTTTACCGCCGAGCACGGCGGCGAACGCAACTTCACCGCACTCGACGAGCTCGCGTCCGCCGACGACGTCGATGCCGTCTACATCGGCAGCCCCAACGCGCTCCATCACGAGCAGGCGCTCGCCTGCATCGCCGGTGGCAAGCATGTCATCGTCGAGAAGCCCTTCTGTGCCACCGAAGCGCAGGCGCTGGAAGTCTTCCGCGCTGCCGAGGCAGCAGGTGTCGTGGCCCTCGAGGCCATGCGCCCGCTTCACGACCCCGCCTTCCACGCCATTGAGGACGCTCTGGGCGAAATTGCGCCCATTCGCCGCGCCTCACTGCGCTTTGGCAAGTATTCCTCACGCTACAACGAAATCCTCGCTGGACGCGCCACCAATATCTTCGACTGCAATATGGCATCGGGTTCCCTCATGGACATTGGCGTCTACGCCGTCGAGCCCATGGTCGAGATTTTCGGCATGCCCTCCGGCCTTACGAGCATGACTACTCTACTCGACCCCACCACGCGACAGCTCACGCACGGCCCCATCGATGGCTGCGGTTCCATCCTCGCCAGCTACGGCGGTGGCCGTATCTCCGTCGAGCTCGCGCACTCCAAAATTACGAATGACCTGCTGCCCTCGCAGATCGAAGGCGAGCGTGGCACTATCCAGATTGACCATCTGTCCACGCCCCGCAACGTCCGCATCGACTATCGCGGCGACGTCGTACGCGGCTCGGCGACCGAGGCACCGCGCGAACAGGGCGACAACGGCCGCGTGCTCGACCTGCCCAAATCGAGCAACACTATGGAATACGAACTCACAGACTTTATCACCGCCATCGGCGGCATCGATAACGTTAAGGAAGAGATTTGGGAGACCCCGGCGGGACGCCACGAGCTCGGCCACTACCGCGATGTCACGCTCGTCTCACTGCGCATCATGGATGCCGTGCGCCAGCAGGCCGGCATAACCTTCCCGGCCGACGCAGGCAAGCAGGCATAGCGATGGGCCTCTTCGATACGTTCTTCTCCAGCGTCACCAGCGGCAGTCGAGAGCCTCAAAAACCGTCAAACGTCGAGCTCGAGCTGCGCCGCAGGCTTACCGTACTCGCAAGCGACGAGGCCACTCAAGACACTCCCCTGCGCTATTTCCTGCGCTGGGCGGGGCAAGTCCAAGGCGTTGGTTTTCGCTTTACCAACACCAACCTCGCGCAGGCACGCG
>DBEZQF010000355.1:0-3970 GCA_048254795.1 Collinsella sp.
GGCGAGCTGCTCTTGGGTAAGGTGATGGGCGCGACGGATGGCAATGAGCTTTTCTGCAAAGGCCATAGCGGCTCCTTTCTGCTGGTTGATGGCTTAAGCATACGCGGCGGCAGGCGCCCTTCCAAGCAACCGTTGGTTGCACGACAGGAGTCCGCGGCGAAGAATTGCGCGCAACGCCCCACGCCTCCATGCCGTACAATGACCGGCATGGAACCTATCGCACACATACATACCGACCTGCCGCAGAAGTTCGGCATTCCGCGCAACAGCTTTCTGGCGCCTCATCTGCAGGGACGCATCATTTTTGAGCCGGAATTTGCCTCCAATGCAGCGGTTGAGGGTCTGGACTCCTTCTCTCATCTGTGGCTGCTGTGGCGCTTCGAAAACGGAACGCCCGGCGGCACGGCTAAGGACATAGCCGCCGATGCCAAAACGCAGGACAGGTCCGGTACCAACGCAAAATGGTCGAAGACCGTGCGTCCGCCGCGCCTGGGTGGAGCCGAGCGTGTGGGCGTCTTTGCCACGCGCAGCCCGTTTCGCCCTAATCCCATCGGTCTCACCTGCGTCAAGCTCGATCGTGTCGAGTTCACCGACGATGGCCCCATCATCCATGTGCTGGGGGCCGACCTGCGTGACGGCACGCCCATCTACGACATTAAGCCCTACATCCCGTTTGCGGATTGCCACTCGGATGCGACCGGCGGCTGGATTGAGGATGCTCCGTGGCAAGAGCTCGATGTTGAGTTTCCGCGAGCGCTGCAAGATATGGTCCCGCCCGCAAAGCTCCCCGGCCTGGTCGAGGTCCTGCGCCAAGACCCGCGCCGCGCAGGCAGCAAGCACGAGCCGAACCGCGTTTACCACTTGGCCTACGCCGGGCTCGACATATCGTTTACGGTCGATGAAACCCAGCTAACCGTAGTTGCCGTCAATGACGCGCGAGACTAACCGGTCATTCGTCCGCACCCGTCATATTAAGCGCCAAACCCCATGCCAAAACCGCCCACGCTGGTGGACAATAACGCCTATCGAAACAGTCTACTTTGCACGGGAGCTCAGCATGAAATACGACTTTAGCTCGCTAATCGATCGCCACGGCATGGACTCCATCGCCGTTGACTCCTGGGGCGAGATCCCCGGTATGGCTCCGAACGCACCCGACGAGGGCTTCGACCGCATTCCCATGTGGGTGGCCGACATGAATTTTGCCACGGTGCCCACGGTCCAGGAGCACATCATTCAGCGCGCTCAGCATCCCATGTTTGGCTACTTTAACCCGCGCTCCGAGTATTTCGACCGCATCATCGAATGGCAGAGCCGCCGCAATGGCGTCGAGGGCCTGCGCCCTGAACATATCGGTTACGAAAACGGCGTGCTGGGCGGTGTCGTGTCGACGCTGCGCGCGTATGTCCAGCCGGGCGATGCGGTGCTGGTCCACAGCCCCACCTACATCGGCTTTACCAAGTCCATTGAGGCCGCGGGCTATCGTATTGTCCATAGCCCGCTTAAGCTCGACGATCAGGGCGTGTGGCGCATGGACTTTGAGGACATGGAGTGCAAACTCGCCCAAAACCACATCCATGCCGCGGTGTTCTGCTCGCCGCACAATCCCTGCGGCCGCGTATGGGAGCGCGACGAAATCGAGCGCGCCATGGACATCTATCGCCAGCACGATTGCGTGGTGATTTCGGACGAGATTTGGTCCGATATCATCCTGCCGGGGCACAAGCACATCCCGACGCAGTCGGTGAGCGAGGATGCCCGCATGCGCACGGTTGCCCTCTATGCGCCGAGCAAGACGTTTAACCTGGCGGGCCTTGTCGGCAGCTACCACATTGTCTACAACGAGACGCTGCGTGACCGCATCTGCGCCGTGTCCAACAAGACCCACTACAACGAGATGAATGTCCTCTCCATGCATGCGCTTATCGGTGCCTACCAGCCGCAGGGCTACGAGTGGGTGGACGAGCTCAACCAGGTGCTTGCCGGCAATATCGAGTACTTCTGCGATTACGTGGACGGGCATTTTGAGGGCGTGTCCTATTCGCGTCCGCAGGGCACGTACATGGTGTTTCTGGACTGCACCGAGTGGTGTCGCGAGCATGGCCGCGATATTCAGTGGCTGCTCGACGAGGGGGCGCGCGTGGGCGTGGGATATCAGGACGGCCGCCCGTTCCACGGGCCCTGCCACATTCGCGTGAATCTGGCGCTGCCGCTTTCGCGCGTAAAGGAAGCGTGCGACCGCCTGGACCGCTACGTTTTTAATGCACGGTAAGTGAGCACTGCATGCGGGGCCTTCTGCCAAGTCGGCTGGAAGGCCCCACATGGTAAAACGTCTGTAGCCATTGGGCACTCGTGTGGTTTTGTGTGCTATTATTTTTTACCATTTCAGTCTGTAAACAGGATCGTATGGAGCTCGATGAAAAGGTCCCGTCGCTCGGTTGCCATTTCGTTGTTTGTTGCGCTTGCGGTAGCGTGCGCCTTTGTCGTAGCGATAGCCGGCTGTTCCGGGTCGAATGGCAGAGCCTCGACGTCTGCATTAGAAGGCCTGGATGCCTCGCAGGCCAAAGACGACAACCTTAAGACGCTCAACGTCGGCAGCGACCTCTATCCACCGTTTGTGTATACCGACGAGTACGGCGATATCGTTGGCCTGGATGTCGAGATATTGACCGAGGCTTTGACTCGCATTGGTTACAAGCCAAAATACCAGCTGATCGACTGGGAAAAGAAGAAGGAGCTGCTGGCGAGCGGCGAACTCGATTGTGTCATGGGCAGCTTTAGTATGACGGGTCGCGAAAACGAATATCGTTGGGCCGGCCCGTACCTTGCGAGCCGCCAGGTGGTCGCGGTCGATCCCCAGAGCGATATCTACACGCTTGCCGATCTTGAGGATAAGATCGTGGCGGTTCAGTCCACCACCAAGCCCGAGGACATTTTGCTCAATCGCATAAATGAAAACGTTCCGCAGATCAAGGAACTCTACAGCTTTTCGGACGGTTCATACCTGAACCCGGCGCTCGTCGAGGGCCTGGTCGACGCTATCGCCGCGCATGAGTCCTCGTTCCTCACCTACGAAAAAGACTATGGTGTGGCATATCGCATTTTGGATGAGCCGCTGCTAGAGGTCGGTTTGGGCACCGCTTTCGATATCAACGATACGCGTGGCATCGACGTCAAGCTCACTCATGCCTACCAAGAAATGCTTGCCGATGGCACCATGGAACGCTTGGTGTCAAAGTACTTCGATGACCCTTCGCCATTTTTGAATATGGAGGGCCTGTCATGATCGATGCGCCCGACCACGCCGCTCAGGAGCGGGACAATCGTTCGACAGGGGCATGGCTCCTTGTCGCTCTGCTGGGGATAGCGCTCTCGGTTGTTGCCGGCATGATGAGCTACGATTACACGACGGCCCAAGCCGAGCAGCGCTTTGCCGACGTTGTCGATTACGTGGCGACGCAGAGCCTTTCCTACGATGCATTCAACAGCGCCTATACGACCAAAAACCTGATACGCGTTATGGAAATCGCCGGAGAGGCTGCCCGCGATATGGAGCGCGACGGTTCGGTGGATAACGCCATGCTGGAGCAATACGCCGACCAGTTCAACGTGAGCGCGCTGATCGTGACGGACGCATCGGGCAATTTGGTGTCCGAGTCCTCGACGGGCGATGTGGACTACGGGTTGCTCGCTACGTATCTCAAAGAATCACCCGTGCTGGAGGTGGCAACTCATTCGCTTAAGTCCTATACCGCCCGCATCACGCTTGCGGATGATTCGGTCGCAGACATTGGCTGCGTGACTCGGCAGGATGGCGAGGGCATCGTTATCGCGGTAAGGCATCAGAGCGCGAAAGCGGTTGCAAGCAATACACTCAAACTGCAGAGCTTGCTTGATGGCTATGAAACCATCGATAGCGGCAATATCGTGATCGAAAGCGACGGCAAGGTCGTTGCGACCAATGCCGTTG
>DBEZQF010000356.1:0-2533 GCA_048254795.1 Collinsella sp.
GCGTCCTGGCAAGCGCCACAGGCGACGCAGGAGTCCTCGTCAGCGACGGTAGCGACGTCCTGGAGCTCCAGAACGCCAGCGGGGCAGGAGTCGACGCAAACGCCACAAGCGATGCACTCGTCGGCATCAATTACGGGATGAGCCATGGTAGTTTCCTCTCTGTTGACCGACGCTACAGGCGATGCGCGCCGGTTTGATTCGGGCAAAAACATACCACGGGAGCGACCGTTTGCAATACCCTCTGGCCGGCATCTTCATACCGTTCGCCGAGTATGCCAAGGTTTACTAAAAAACGCGCAGGTGGGGCCGTTGAGCTGCGCAAATGTTAGCTAAAGGTGACTTGAAATATTGAGCTATTGAGCGCGCTTGCGGAAAGGGCATCCCGTTATTTGGCCGAAAAACGGGTCGCAGTTTCCGGTTGGGCCCGCTAGCGGAAACTGCGACCCGGTATCAGCTCTCAAAACGGGATATGGTTTCCGGTTGAGCTTTCAGACGGAAACTGCGACCCGGAATCCACGCTCAAACCGGGACGAGCTTTCCGCAAGGCAGCCCCAGGCACCCCCGGACCCAAACCTCAGCTATCTCTACATAGATCTCGATAGATTTGTCGAGAATTCAATCAGCGCATCTACCTGCGCATTTGAGAACCTAAACTCTCAGCAATAAGAAATCTTATATGAATTGACTTAGATTTTGTATATTCCGGCCCATAAGGGGATACACTACATCCTGAAAGACAAGCCGAAGCGCCGCGTGACAGACCGTCGAGGCGGCGCGAACGCACAAGAGAGAGGGAATTTCTAATGAGTAAGATTCTTGGTATCGACCTTGGTACTACCAACTCCGCAATGGCCGTCCTCGAGGGCGGTTCTCCGACCATTATCGTGAACGCTGAGGGCGACCGCACCACCCCGTCCGTCGTGGGCTTCCGTGCCGACGGCGACCGCGTTGTGGGTAAGGCCGCTAAGAACCAGGCTGTCACCAACCCCAAGAACACCGTGTTCTCCATCAAGCGCTTCATGGGCCGCAAGTACTCCGAGTGCACCTCCGAGATCAAGACCGTGCCGTACGAGGTCAAGGAGGGCCAGGGTGGCCGTGCCGTCGTCGACATCGAGGGCAAGGATTACACCGCCGAGCAGGTGAGCGCCATGACGCTCGCGAAGATGAAGGCCGACGCCGAGAAGTATCTGGGCGAGACCGTCACCGACGCCGTCATCACCGTCCCGGCCTACTTCAACGACGCCCAGCGTCAGGCCACCAAGGACGCCGGTAAGATCGCCGGCCTCAACGTCAAGCGTATCGTCAACGAGCCGACTGCTGCTGCTCTTGCCTATGGCCTGGACAAGCAGGGCACCGACCAGCGCATCTTGGTCTTCGACCTGGGCGGCGGCACCTTCGACGTCTCCATCCTCGACCTCGCCGACGGCGTGTTTGAGGTTCTGTCCACCTCGGGCGACAACCACCTGGGCGGCGACGACTGGGATCAGCGCGTCATCGACTGGATGGCCGATAAGTTCCAGCAGGAGAACGGTGTCGACCTGCGTCAGGACCCCATGGCCCTGCAGCGTCTGAAAGAGGCCGCCGAGAACGCCAAGAAGGAGCTCTCCGCCGCCCAGCAGACCACCATCAACCTGCCGTTCATTACCATGAACCAGTCCGGCCCGCTGCACCTCAACTACACGCTGACCCGCGCTGAGTTTGAGAAGATCACCCGCGACCTGCTCGAGCGCTGCAAGCAGCCTGTCACCAATGCCCTGCGCGACGCCAAGCTTAAGCTCTCCGATCTGACCGAGGTCATCCTCGTCGGCGGCTCCACCCGTATGCCCGCCGTCCAGGAGCTCGTCAAGACCATGACCGGCAAGCAGCCCAACATGTCCGTGAACCCCGACGAGGTCGTTGCCGACGGCGCTGCCGTCCAGGGCGGCGTGCTCACCGGCGACGTCGAGGGCATCCTGCTGCTCGACGTTACCCCGCTGTCGCTGGGCGTCGAGACCATGGGCGGCATCATGACCAAGATGATCGACCGCAACACCACGATCCCGACCTCCAAGACCGAGGTCTACTCCACCGCTGCCGACAACCAGACCAGCGTCGAGATCAACGTGCTCCAGGGCGAGCGCGAGCTTGCCCGCGACAACAAGTCGCTCGGTAAGTTCCAGCTGACCGGTATCCCGGCTGCCCGCCGCGGCGTGCCGCAGATCGAGGTCACCTTCGACATCGACGCCAACGGCATCGTCAAGGTCTCCGCTAAGGACAAGGGCACCGGCAAGGAGCAGCAGATCACCATTTCTGGCTCCACCGCTCTGTCCGACGACGAGGTCGATCGTATGGTCAAGGACGCCGAGGCTCATGCCGAGGAGGACAAGAAGCAGAAGGAAGAGGTCGAGGTCCGCAACCAGACCGACAGCCTGTGCTACTCCACCGAGCAGACCCTCAACGAGCTGGGCGACAAGGTTTCCGCCGACGTGAAGTCCAAGGCCGAGGCCGCTATCGCCGACGCCAAGAAGGCGCTCGAGGGCTCTGACGTCGAGGC
>DBEZQF010000357.1:0-1813 GCA_048254795.1 Collinsella sp.
GCACAACATGAACGACGCCATCCGTCTGGGCAACCGTCTGATCATGATGCACGAAGGCCACGTGATCTACGACGTGGCGGGCGATGAGAAGAAGTCGCTCACCGTAGCCGACCTGCTGCAGAAGTTCGAGGAGGTCTCGGGCGGCGAGCTCGCCAACGACCGCATGCTGCTAAGCTAAACCTACCAAAAAGGGACAGGTTTATTTTGGTAGGTTTTATCTGCGCAAACGTCAAAACCGCCGCAAAGGGACAGACGTCCTTGCGGCGGTTTTCGCATATTATGTCGATAATCCAGCGTCAGCAGGAACTACTGGTTAAGGACTAAGGAAACTGCCACGAGAAGCTCTCTTCCCCGTCTCGCCTTGACCGCCGCACTCCTTGCCGGCGTGCTCGCCGGCGCCCCAGCTTACGCCACCGCGGCCACCCCATCTCAAGTTATCGGCCCGTCCGATGTGATCGGACGGGCTTCTTGGTGGGTATCATGGTTGGACGATCATAAGGAGGTTTTCCCTACATGGAATTGTTTGAGCCGATTCTTCATTTCTTTGAGCAACGGTGGGTCCACAACATCATCTGGGCCGTCATCTTGGCGATAGGCACCGCCGTCGCCGCCAAGGTCGTATCCAAGACCCTGAACCATCTGCTTAACCGAGACGATAACCCGCTTCCGGCATCGAGTATCTTCATCAACATCGCGCGCGCCGTCATCTGGATGATCGGCGGCAGCTTTATCCTCGACAACTGCTTTGGCATTAACGCAAACGCGCTCGTCGCCGCTCTTGGCGTCGGCGGCATCGCCATCTCGCTCGGCTTTCAGGACACGCTATCAAACCTTATCGGCGGCATGCAGGTGACCTTTATGGGCATCATCAAACCCGGCGACAATATCGAGGTCGGCGGTGTGTCGGGCGTGGTCCAAGACATCACTTGGCGCCATACAACGATTGAGGATGCCTGTGGACAGACCATCATTGTGCCCAACTCCAACATCTCCAAGAACACGCTCGTGCATTTGATGCCCTTTGGACGCGTGGCCGTGCCCGTTGCCGTAAAGGACACGTCTAAGTGGGCTTCCCTTGACGCGCTGGCAGACGAGCTCACGAGCGCAACCAAAACGGCCGTCTCGCCCATCTCGGGCTTTGACAAGGAGCCCTACGTGCTCTTTAGCGAAATCGGCGACTTTGGCATCAAAGGAAAGATCATCTTTATCGTCAGCGACGACAGCACTACTTTCACGGCAGCCGACGCCTGCATCCGTGCCATCGCCCCCATCATCGCCTAACCCGCCAAAAAGGGACAGGCACCTTTGTGGTGGTTTTCATTCGTGGTACCATGGTTCATATAGTTGTTTAAACGACTAAGGGAGCAACATCATGGAAGAGGCCTATCGTCAAGCACGCAAGCGCGGCGAGCAGGGACGCCGTCGCGCCATCAGCCAAAGCGAGCACCCGTACCTTACGGACCTCGACAGCCTCGTTGCCCAGCTCCCCTTAGGTCAGCGAGAGAATGTCGGCCTAAGGGATATTCCGCTCGAAATGGTCGTCGGCACAGTCACCAAAGGCCGTCAGTCCGCCTTTTCATGCAACTTTATGCCCCTGCTGCCGTTTAACACTGAGTTCGCCCGCAAGTGGTCCAACCTCTACGACATCCAGGTAACCGAGGGCTATCGCGATCCCATCATCGTCACCGAGTTCATGCATCGGTTCTATGTCCAGGAAGGCAACAAACGCGTCAGTGTCCTCAAATTCCTGGACGCTCCAACGGTTTCGGCCAGGGTCACCCGTCTCTACCCCGGCACATGGGATTCCGTCGAA